>JBKJYH010000157.1:0-3280 GCA_046715765.1 Candidatus Limnocylindria bacterium | reverse complement strand
TCTCCAACCTCTCGACCGAGATCGTGGCAGGGATCACCTTCGGCGAGTTGTATGTCTTCGTGATCCTGGCGTCCGTCTTCGTGTGCACCCTGGCCATCCACGGGGCGGCATCGCGGATGATGTTCTCAATGAGCCGCGACCGGCACCTGCCGCTGGGCGGGGTATGGGCCAAGGTCAGCCCACGCTTCCAGACGCCCGCCAACGCGGTCGTCGCGGTTGGCGTGCTCGCAGCACTGCCGATCATCATCGTGGGTCCGATCGGCGGCATCACGCTCTCAATCGCGGCCACCGGGCTGATCTACCTCAGCTACTTCCTGTGCAACCTCGGCGTCGCCATGGCGCGTCGCAAGGGCTGGCCACGGACCCGCGCCTGGTTCAACCTGGGCCGCTGGGGAATGCCGGTCAACATCCTTGCCCTGGTGTGGGGTGCCGCAATGCTGATCAACATCGGCATCTGGGCCGATCCGGCACTCTTCGGTGACTTCGGCGGCGAGGGACGCGGATTCTGGAACCCGTTCATCGACGGACTGTTCAGCATCGGCGGGACGCCTATCGAGGGGCTGCCGCACTGGCCGCTGTACGAGTCGATGGTCGGCACCCTGTTCCTCATCGGGCTGGTCTACTACCTCCTCGTGGTCCGCAGAATGCCGAAAGACATCGAGGCTGGACCCGGGGCCGACGCGGACGCCACGATCGGCTAGGTGCTCCGTCCACCCGCCGCCCACTACGAGCGGCTCGGCGCTCCGGCGCCGGCCGCTCGTACCATGTCCGCCATCCCCTTGCTAAGAGGCGCACGCCGTGACCGACGCTGAACCGTTGCGCGGGCCACTGGCCGACCAATTGGTGGCGGCCTTGCAGCGTGTGCCAGAGACGGCAGACCGCGGCCTGACCCTGACCGCCCTGTCGGGTGGGATCACCAACCGCAACTTCCTGATCGTGCCCGATGACGCCGCCGGCCCCTCGGATCGGTACGTCATCCGCCTGGCCGGCAACGACACCCACCTGTTGGGGATCAGCCGCGAGGTGGAGCACGCCGCCACGGTCGCCGCCGCGGGCGTCGGCGTCGGGCCGGAGGTGGTGGCGTTCATCCGCCCCGAGGGCTACCTGGTCACCCGCTTCATCGTTGGCTCCCCGGTGAGCGACGAGGCGGTGCGCCGCCCCGAGACCCTGCGTCGGGTGGCTGACTCGATCCGGCGAATTCACGGCGGTCCGGCGATCCCCGGGCTCTTCGTTCCGCTCCGAATCGTGGAGGCCTACCTGGCGCTTGCCACCTCGCGTGGGGTGGCGGTGCCGAGTGCCTGGGAGGAGGCGCGCGCCGCCGGGCGCCGGATCGAGCGAGCCCTGCTCGACGCCCCGGCCGAGCTGCGGCCGTGCCACAACGACCTGCTGAATGCCAACTTTATCGACGACGGCCAGCGGATCAGGATCGTGGACTGGGAGTACGCGGGGATGGGCGACCCATTCTTCGACCTGGGCAACTTCAGCATCAATCACGAGCTGACGACCGAGCAGGACAGGATCCTGCTGGCCGCCTATGACCAGACCGACGCGCCGGCCGCCGGCCGCCGGGCACGGCTGGCCCTGATGCGGCTGGTGTCCGACTTCCGCGAGGCGATGTGGGGCGTGCTGCAGCAGGCAATCAGCACCCTCGAGGTGGACTTCGTGGCCTATGCCGACGAACACTTCGCCCGGATGCTCTCCGGGGCATCGGCGCCGGAGTTCGAAACGCACCTGCGCGAGGCGGCTGGTGGCTGAACAGGCTGGGCGCCTGCCGGACCGTGCCCGGGTGGTGATCATCGGCGGCGGCGTGGGCGGCGCAGCGATCGCCTATCACCTCACCCTGCTGGGATGGGCCGAGGTGGTGCTGCTCGATCGGTCCGAACTGACCAGCGGCTCGACCTTCCATTCCGCCGGGCTGGTCGGCCAGCTGCGCTCCAGCCCGACCCTGACCCGGATGATGGTCGACTCGGTGGCCACCTATCGCGGCCTGGCCGTCGAGACTGGGGTGGACCCCGGGTGGCGAGAGGTCGGATCGCTGCGCCTGGCCTGCACCCCCGAGCGGATGGAGGAACTGCGCCGCCAGGCCGGTTGGGCCAAGAGCTACGGCCTGCCCATGGAGCTGGTCTCGGCGGAAGAGGCCCAACGGCGCTTTCCGCTGATGGGCACCGATGGCGTGCGCGGCGCGGCCTGGCTGCCGACCGACGGCTACCTCGATCCCTCGGGCCTGACCCAGGCGCTGGCCGCCGGCGCGCGCAGTCGCGGGGCTACGATCCTGCCGCGCACCCGGGTGACGGGGATCGGCGTAGCGCGCGGGCGGGTGACCGGGGTGATCACCGACCGCGGCGAGATCGAGGCCGAGTTCGTGGTAAACGCCGGCGGGATGTTTGCGCCTGCGATCGGGCGCCTGGCGGGTGTCACGGTCCCGATCATCCCCTTCGCCCACCAGTACCTCGTCACCGAACCGATCGACGGTGTGACGTCCGACTTGCCCCAGCTGCGCGACCCCGACAACCTGGTCTACTTCCGGCCCGAGGTGCGCGGCCTGGTGATGGGCGGCTACGAGCGCAACCCTGCCGCCTGGAGCCTCGACGGGATCCCCGAGGACTTCAACGGCAAGCTGCTCGCCCCGGACTGGCCGCGTTTCGAGGAGATCAGCGCCGGGGCGGTGCGCCGCGTCCCGGCCATGGCCGATGCCGGCGTGAAGCAGCTGATCAACGGCCCGGAGGGCTTCACCCCCGACAACGAGTTCATCCTGGGCGAGTCCGACGTGCGAGGCTTTTTTGTTGCCGCCGGCTTCTCCGCGCATGGGATCGCCGGTGCCGGCGGGATGGGCCGCCAGCTGGCGCACTGGATCGTAGACGGCGAGCCGGCGCTCGACCTGTGGAAGATGGACATCCGCCGTTTCGGAGCGCAGTACCGCAGCCGTTCGTTCACCCTGGCCCGCGCCCACGAGAACTACGCGACCTACTACGACATCCACTATCCCAACGAGGAGCGCAAGGCCGGACGGCCGCTGCGCCTCTCCCCCACCTACCCGCGGCTGGTCGAACTGGGCTGCGCCTTCGGGGAGAAGTCCGGCTGGGAGCGGCCGAACTGGTTCGCGGCCAACGCGCCCGCCGGGGACGAGTCGCTCCGCCCGCACGGCTGGGCGGGGATCCACTGGTCGCCGGCGATCGGCGCCGAGTGCGCCGCCACCCGCAATGCCGCAGCGCTCTTCGACGAGACCAGCTTCGCCAAGATCGAGATCAGCGGCCCCGGCGCGCTGGGCCTGGTCCAGCGC
>JBKJYH010000156.1:0-9567 GCA_046715765.1 Candidatus Limnocylindria bacterium | reverse complement strand
GCTGGCTATCTCCGCCTTCATCCTGTGGTACCTTATGCGTCCGCACGTCATGGCCGCCTTCGGCGGGTCCTGAACCGATCGGTGGCCCGCGGCGCGTGAGTGCAGCGGGCCATTTCTCCCTTCGCTTGACGCGTGCGGCCCTGTTGGTGACGTGCAGTGGCGGACGGGTGGCCCCCGGTTGCTCTCCTGCGCCATAATCGGCGTGCAATGAAACTGGTGATGGCCATCGTCCACAACGAGGATGCCTCGACCCTGGTCGATGCCCTGCTCGAACGGGAGTTCCGCGCCACCCGCTTCAACTCCTCGGGCGGCTTCCTCAAGCAAGGCAACGCCACCATCCTGGTGGGAGTCGAGGACGACCAGGTCGAAGCGGCGCTCGAGATCGTCAGCGCCAACTGCCATTCGCGCAAGCAGTTCGTCAACCCGATGCCCCCGATCATGGAACCGGGCGAGTTCTACATGCCCTACCCGGTCGAGGTCGAGGTCGGCGGCGCGACGGTCTTCGTCCTCCCCATCGAGCGCTTCGAGCGCCTGTAGGCACCGGCCGGACCAATGGGCCCGGCGTCGCGCGCCTGGATCGATTCCCTGGAGGCCGTCGCGCCCGATGTCGTCGCCGTCCGGCGCCTGATCGAATCCGACTACCGCGCGGCCCGGCGCGAGCTGCGCAGCCGGGGTGGACCGGGGAGTGTGGCGGGGGTCCTCGCCCAGCAGGAAGCGGTGGCCGACGCACTGGCCGCGATCCTGGCCCAGATCCCCGAGGTGTTGCTGCGCGCACCGGGCGGGGAGGAGGACTGGAACGTGGCCCAGGCCTTCAGCCATACCACCGCTGCCCGGCGCGGCCTGGCTCGGGCGGGGGCGCTGGCAGCTCGCGGGGAGTGGCCGGCAGAGGTTCCGCGGGTCGTGCCCGGCGTGCCCGGGCCAGCCGACGCGTCGCGCGAGGCGCTATTTGCGCTCCTCGACAAGAGCCGCCGCTCGATGGCCGAGTCCGCGGCCGCGATCTCCGGCCACGAGAGCGCGCCGTGCCCGCTCGAGCACCCGCTGATCGGCCGGCTGCGCTGCGGGGAGTGGCTCCTCTTCGCGGGGGTCCACGACGTCATGCACCTGGAGCAACTCCACCGATTGGCCGAAGCGGACGGGTGACCGCTGAGGGCTGACGGCTGGGGCGGCTTTGGCGACTCGCGGCCCGCCTCGTGGCATCCTGTGGGCGTGTCAGCCACCGGCCGCGAGCGGCCCGCCCCCCTGATCCTGGTCGTTCAACCCGCTGCCCACGGCGGCATGCCCGAACCCCCCTTCGGCAGCTACGCGGCCGTGGCCACGGCAGGGCATCGGCTCCTCTCCGCCGAGCTCTCGCAACGGCTGGGGGCCGTCGGTGCCGCGGTGCTGCCGCTCGAACCGGTCACGCTTCCTGCGGGGGAGGAGTTTCACTGGGGGCGCTGGTTCAGCGGCGCGGCGCGCGCCGCACTCGTCGCCGCTGGCAACAGGCCCATCGACGCCATCGGCTATGCCGGTGCGGGGAGCCTGGCCCTGGTGGCAGATGCCTTCCTCGAGGAACTCATCTCGGCCATCCACGGCGAAGTGGTGGCCAACAACCGATACAGCGCCGATGCGTTCGTGCTCGCGGGCGACCTGGACGCCGGACTGCGAGCGCTGGAAGGCTGCCCCACTGATAACGCAGCTGTGCGCTGCCTGGAGGCGGCGGGCTTCGCGGTGCGCGACCTGTCCGCTCGGCCGTGGTCGCGCTTCGACGTTGATACCCCACTCGACCTGGCCCTGCTGCGGCTCGGCCTGCGCCTCCCGGGGGCGCGCCCTCCCGACCCGCGGCTGCATGCGTTCCTCGAGATGGCCACTCTGCGCGGCGGACGCGGCCTGGAGCTCGCCGGGTTGGAGGTGTTCGGTGAGGTGGTGCGCGATCGCGAGCGCCAGCTGGTTGTGGCGGGACGGATGCCGTCCGCGACGTGGGCATACCTCGAGACAGAGGCTGCCTGCCGGGTGCGTGCCTTCATCGAGGAACGCGGGATGCGGGCAGCGCGTGACCTCGTGCCGCGCTCGCTGCTGGCCGACTGGGCGTCCCGCCTCGGCCCGGCCGACCTGGTCCGCGAGCTGTGCGGACTGGGTGACGCGCTGGTCCTCGATACGCGGGTCCTGATGGCGGCCATCGGAGGGTCGTCGGACGCGTCGGCCTGGCCCCCGGCCGAGGAGCGCTTCGCCTCCGACTTCGGCGAGGCCGCGGGCATCTCCACGCCGTGGCTGCGGGAGCTCGTCGCAGCCGCCGCCGCCGCGCCGATCCCCGTCCTGCTGGGCGGCCATGCCCTGGTCAGCGACGGGCTCCGCGTATTGGTGGAGGCCGCCTGGCTCGGACACTGAGCCCGTGGCGCGCTGCCTCGCGCGTCCCACCTGATCCGCCTCCCAGCCCCGCGGATCGGACTGCTAGACTGAGGACGCGACCCACCGCCCGAGCACGGCGGGCGTCGCCGTGAATTCAGACCACCCAGGCCGCGGACGGCATCCGTCGCCCGCAGCCGTGCAGATCGAGAGCAGGCGTGGATCAGACCGGACTGTTGTACGTCCTCGGCTTCGGATTCGCCGCGACGGCCTTTGTCTTCGGCACCATCCTCTTCGCGTGGCTGGTGACCCACCGCCGGCGCCGGCCGCAGAAGGGGCTGCCCTACGAATGCGGGATCGACACCATCGGTGACACCTGGTCCCGCTTCGGGCTGGCCTTCTACCTGTACGCGCTGCTCTTCGTCGCCTTCGACGTGGAGATTATCTTTGTCTACCTGTGGGCAATCACCGTCCGCGCGATCCAGCTCCAGGGGATCGTGCTGATCGGGCTCTTCCTGGCCATCCTGCTCTTTGGCGAGCTGTACGCCTGGCGCAAGGGAGACATGAAGTGGCAGTAGACGAGCGGATCGTGATCCCCGACCAGGCCGGCGACGATCCGCTGCTCTCCGAGTTCGGGATGGAGGAGCACCCCCTGGGTGGCTTCCACGGCCTGCTGGAGGTGATCCCCACCCGCGCCGACTGGGTGCTCGACCTGATCCGCGCCAACTCGCTCTGGCCGCTCCTCTCGGGCCTGAGTTGCTGCGCCATCGAGATGATGAGCAGCGCCACGGCCAAGAACGACATGGACCGCTTCGGGATGTTCCCGATGCGTGCCTCCCCCCGCCAGGCCGACGTCCTGATCGTGGCGGGGACCCTGACCACCAAGATGGCCGGGCCGCTGGTCCGGCTGTGGGAGCAGATGCCCGAGCCCAAGTGGTGCGTGGCAATGGGCACCTGTACGACCTCGGGCGGCCGCTTCAAGCGCAGTTACAGCGTGGTGCAGGGAGTGGATCGGGTGATGCCGGTGGACGTCTACGTCCCGGGTTGCCCGCCCCGGCCCGAGGGCCTGATCCACGGCATGATGCGGCTCCAGGAGCTGGTCAAGGAGCGCAGGGGCCAGTGGTCCACCTACGTTGACCGCGGTCCGCAGCGGGTTGCCTGGGAAGGAGACGTGACCTGACCGCCCCCGCCAGGGCCGGCGCGCTGGTTCGCCTGCTCCTGGCCCGTTTCCCCGACCTTGCTCCCTCGCTGTGGACCGATGCGGACACGGTCGAGGTCAGCATCGACGGCGCGCGCAACGCGGAACTCCTGGCGCGGCTGCGCGACGAGGAGGATCTGGCCTTCTTCTACTTGGCCGATGCCGCCGCGGTGGATTACGGAGTGGATGCCCACTTCGAAGTCGTCTATCACCTGTTCAGCGACAAGCATCCCGCCTGGCTACGGGTGCGTGCCCGGGTCGATCGCGCCGATCCGCACCTCCCCAGCATCACCCACCTGTGGAGCGGGGCAATGTTCCACGAGCGCGAGATGTACGACATGATGGGCATCGTCTTCGACGGCAACCGCGACCTGCGACGGATCTACATGTCGCCCGACTACCGCTCCTTCCCCCAGCGCAAGGACTTCCTGTTGCCCGATGACGCGGCTGACTCGCCCGCCGCCGGCGTGAACCCGCTGGAGCGCCCTGAGACCTGGGACCTGGCCCGTTTCGCCGCCGGCGAGGGTGCGCAGGCTGGCCAGGAGGGATCCGGGTGACCGCCGAGACCCGGATCCCCGACCCAATCGACCTCGACCGCGACGAGGAGACCCGCCTGCGGTCCGCGGCCGGCCTGACGCCAAGGGCGACCACGCCGGAGTTCGCGGGGTTCGACACGGTGAGCATCCCGGACCGCCCGCCGGTGACCGAGCGTGAGAAGGAGGTCTATACCCTCGACGAGGGGGAGATGCTCTTCAACATGGGGCCGCAGCACCCCTCCACCCACGGCGTGATGCGCCTGGTGGTCAAGGTCCGCGGCGAGGTGGTGGTGGACATCGACCCGGTGCTTGGCTACCTGCACCGCGGCATCGAGAAGCTGTGCGAGAACGCGACCTACACCACGGTCATGACCTACGTCGACCCGATGGATTACATGTCGGCGATGCACAACGAGCACGCGCCGGCGATCGCCTTCGAGAAACTGATGGGGATCAGCCCCCCGCCGCGCGCCGAGTACATCCGCGCGCTGGTGATGGAGCTCAACCGGGCCTTCAGCCACGGCCTGATGATGGGCTTCCTGGCGCTCGACCTCGGCGGGTTGACCCCGATCCTGTACTCGTTCATCAACCGCGACGAGGTGATCGACCTGCTCTCGTCGATCAGCGGGCAGCGGATGCTCTTCAACTTCCTGCGGGTTGGGGGCGTCAACTGGGACGTCAGCGACGAGTTCATCAGCCGCCTGTCGACCTGGCGGGCCAAGGTCGGCCACACCATCGGCATGAACGAGGCGCTGATGACCGAGAACGAGATCTTCATCCGCCGCACCCGGGGCCTGGGTGTGCTGAGCGGTGATCAGGCGGTCGCGCTGGGAGTCAGCGGTCCGAACCTGCGCGCCTCGGGCGTGGCCTTCGACGTGCGCAAGGCACACCCCTATTCGATCTACCCCGAGCTCGAGTTCGAGGTCATCACCCATGAGGCGGGCGACGTGTACGCGCGCTACCTCCAGCGCGTGGCGGAGCTGAAGCAGAGCCTGCACCTGATCGACCAGATCGTGGACAAGATGCCTCATGGACCGGTCCAGGCCCAGGTGCCCGGGATCATCCGACCCAAGCCGGGACGGGCGTTCGGCGCGGTCGAGTCGCCGCGCGGGCTGTACAGCGTCTACGCCATCAGCGACGGTGGGCCGAACCCATACCGCTTCCGGATGCGGGACCCCTCGTTCATCAGCCTGCAGGCGATGCCGGCCCTGATGCCGGGGCGCCTGATTGCCGACACGATGGCGATCATGGCCAGCCTCGATCCGATCATGGGCGGGGTGGACAAGTAGATGGAGGGGGACCCGGTCCTGGCCGTCCTGCGGTTCCTGCTGGCCACCACCCTGCTGCTGCTCCTCACCGTGCCGACCGCGTTCATCGTGGGCCAGATGGAGCTCAAGATCATCGCGCAGATGCAGTTCCGCTACGGACCCAACCGGGTCGGCCCGTGGGGCATGTTCCAGAGCACGATCCACGGATTCAAGATGCTGGCCAAAGAGGACCACATGCCGGACCGGGCCGACCGCATCACCTTCACCCTGGCGCCGTGGATGGTGTTCATGGCGGCCGCCATGAGCATGCTGGTCATTCCATTCGGGCCAGGGCTGGTGGCGTTCGATTCGAAGATCAGCGTGATCTACTTCTTCGCGATCATCGGCCTGTCGGTCGTCGGCATGCTGATCGCCGGCTGGGCGTCGTACAACAAGTACTCGCTGCTGGGCGGCCTGCGCAGCGCGGCCCAGATGGTCAGCTACGAGATCCCCCTGACCCTCTCGATCGTGGGCCTGGTCGTGCTCACCGGGTCGCTGTCGTTCACCGAGATCGTGGCCTGGCAGGCGGAGCACGGCTGGGCGTTCATCTGGCAGTTGATCGGGTTCCCGATCTTTCTGATCGCGGCCGCCGCAGAGATCAACCGCACGCCATTCGACATGGTCGAGGCGGACAGCGAGATCGTGGCCGGGCCGTTCACCGAGTACTCGGGGATGCGATTCGGCTTCTTCTACTTCGCGGAGTACGTGGCGCTGTTCATCATGTGCTCGATCCTGGTCACCCTCTTCTTCGGGGGATGGCTGGCACCGTGGCCGTTCCCCGCCCAGCTGGAGGGTTTCGGCGGGTCGTTGTACGGCCTCTTCTGGTTCTTTCTGAAGACCTACCTCTTCGTGGTGGTGGCGGTCTGGGTCCGGACCACGCTGCCCCGCGTCCGGATCGACCAGCTGATGGGGATGGCCTGGAAGGTGCTGTTGCCGCTGGCCATCGTTAACCTGCTGGTCACCGCGGGCGTGGTCCTGGTCCTTGACCTCTAGGAGCGACCGATGAAGATCCCCGGCTCCGGCATCGCCAAGGGCATGGCCGTTACCTGGCGCGCCCTTTTCTCCCCCAAGGAGACCCGCCAGTACCCCGACGAGCGCCCCCAGATGGCCGAGCGCTGGCGCGGTCGCCTGGACCTGATCTACGACCCGTTCGGCGAGCACAAGTGCGAGGTCTGCTTCCAGTGCGCCCAGGTCTGCCCGGTCGAGGCCATCGACATGAGCGGCTTCGACTCCCAGGGCAACCGGATCCGCTACGGCCTGCCCGAGATCTACGACGAGCGCAAGGATCCCAACGCCTTCCGGCGGGCGGGCCTCGCCGCGCAACCGATGCGCAACGCGGCGCGCTGGGACGAGGCGGTGGACGAGCCGTGGGTACGAGGCGTGGTCGACGGCTTCGGCGGTCGGGCCGAGGCCCTGGTCGCCATCTTCGGCGCGGTCCAGGAGCGCCACGGCTACCTGCCCGAGCGCGCCTTGCGCGTGATCAGCGACCGGATGGTGATCCACTGGGCGCAGGTCTTCGGCGCGGCGGGGCTGGGCGGCTTCCGGCTGCTGCCGGCCGAGGGGCACCTGGTCACGGTCTGCACCTGCGCCGCATGCCGGCTGGCCGGGGGGAATGAGCTGCTGGCGGCGGTGAGCGCGGATCTGGGCATCTCGCCCGGCGAGGCGACCCCCGACGGCGCATTCAGCCTGGAGACCAGCGAGGAGGTGGGCGCCGGAGCGATGGCTCCCGCGCTGCGGATCGACACCCTGGTCTATGGGCCGCTGACCGCCGAAGGGGCGAGGCACCTGCTTGCCGAGCGACGCAAGGCCGGGACGCGGGCGCGTGGCTGAGCCGACCGCCGCCCTCTCGCCCCAGATCCGGCTGCTGCCCGGCGGCGAGCGGCGGCTGCTGACCGGGGTTGGGACGCTCGACCCGGAGAGCCTCGCGGCAGCCCGCAAGGCGGGCGCCTACAAGGGTTTGACCCGTGCCATCAGCAAGCTCGGGCCCGACGGCACGATCGCCGAGATCGAGGGCGCCCGGCTGCGGGGCCGGGGTGGTGGAGGGTTCCCCACCGCGCAGAAGTGGCACGCGCTGCGGACCGCTGCCGGCGATCGCAAGGTGGCGATCGCCAACCTGATGGGCGCTGACGTGACCGCGCTGGGCGACCGGGCGCTGGCGGAGGGTGACCCGCACCTGGTCGTGGAGGGGCTGCTGATCGCCGCCTTCGCCGCCGGGGCAAGCGAGGCGATCCTGGCGGTGCGCCGCGACTGGACGGTGGCCATCGCCCGGCTGCGCACCGCCGTGGCCGACGCGGAAAGGGCGCGCTTCGCCGGCTACCTGGTGCTCGGCACCGACGTCAGCGTCAGCGTCAGCGTGTGGGAGGGCTCCGGGGCGCTGGTAGCCGGCGAGGAGACCGCCCTGCTGGCCGCGCTGGCCGGCGACCGCGGCATGCCCGTGATCCGCCCGCCGTACCCCACCGAGCGGGGCCTGAACGGTGCCCCCACCCTGGTCCACAACGCGGAGACCTTGGCCCACGCGGCCTGGATCCTGCGACATACCGCCACCGAGTTCCGCAAGCTGGGAACCACGGCCAGCCCCGGCACCCGGCTGGTGAGCATCTCCGGCCATGTGGCCACTCCCGGCCTGGCCGAGGTGGCGCTCGGCACGCCCATCGCCGGGATCATCGCCCTGGCGGGTGG
The DNA here is from genome assembly GCA_046715765.1 of Candidatus Limnocylindria bacterium. Taxonomy (GTDB): domain Bacteria; phylum Chloroflexota; class Limnocylindria; order QHBO01; family QHBO01; genus JBKJYH01. The sequence goes on along the minus strand of JBKJYH010000156.1, from coordinate 1,525 downwards.
CGGGGCCGGCACGACCAAGGCCGCCTTCGTGGGCGGGCCGGGCGGCGGAGCCCTGTCTGCGGCTGAACTGACGACCCCGTATGACTACGAGCCGCTCCACGCCGCCGGCGCCGGGCTGGGGATGGGTGCCCTGCTGGTGGCGAACGAGGCGACCTGCATGGTGGACACCGCCCGCTTCCTGCTCGACTATTCGGCCCGCGAGGCGTGCGGCAAGGCGGTCCCCTGCCGGATCGGGACCAAGCGCCTGGTCGAGGCTCTGGATCGGATCCTGGCCGCCACCCCACGGCCGGACGACCTGGTCCTGCTCCGCGCGCTGAGTCGCAAGATGACCGACACCGCGTTGTGCAAGCTCGAGGCGCGCGCCCCCTCACCGATGCTCACCACCCTGGATCGCTTCGGCGACGAGTACCGCGCCCACGCCGAGCGCGGCGAGTGCCTGGCCGGCGCCTGCCGTACCGAGCGAGTCGCGCCCCTCCTGGCGCCCCTGGGCGACGGGGTTGTCGATGCACCGCTAGGATCGGCCCGGCCATGAGCTTCGTCACCAACGGCAACGGGAATCCGAAGGCGCCCCTGCGTCCGGAGGACTACGCCCCCATCTGGCCGATGGACCCCGGCACCGCGAAGATCAGCGTCACGATCAACGGGGAGCAGGTCGCCGCCGAAGAGGGGCAGACCATCCTGCAGGCCTGCCGGGTGCTCGGGGTCGAGGTCCCGACCCTGTGCTACGAGCCGAAGCTGGCGCCCTACGGCGCGTGCCGGATCTGCGTGGTCGAGGTCGAGGGGCGCGAGGGCACGCCGATCAGCTGCGGCACGACCATCGAAGAGGGGATGGTCATCACCACCCACTCGGAGCGGGTGATCGAGAACCGGCGGATGGTGCTGGAACTGATCTTCTCCGACCATGACGCCTACTGCCTGCCGCCGTGTCAATTCAAGTGCCCCACCCGGGTCGACATCCCCGGCTACCTCAAGCAGAACAGCCTGGGCAACTGGGAAGAGGCGACCCGGATCCTGAAGCGATCGCTCCCCTTCCCCGCCATCCTGGGACGCGTCTGCCCTGCTCCGTGCGAGACCCACTGCCGGCGCGAGGAGGTGGACACCGCCATCGCCATCCGCGACAGCCACCGCTACTGTGCCGACCGGGTGCTCGAAGTGGATGCCCCCGCGCCAACCCCCTGGCCCAAGGAGGCCGATTCGGGGCGCCGAGTGGCGGTCATCGGTGCCGGGCCGGCGGGGATGACGGCGGCCTACTACCTCCAGCTGCGCGGCCACCACTGCGACGTGCTGGAGGCCGACCCGGAGCAGGGCGGGATGCTGCGCTACGGGATCCCCGAGTACCGCCTGCCCAAGGCGTGGATGGACCGCGAACTGAACCACGTCTGGGAGCTGGGCGCGACATTCAAGCCGAACATGCGCCTCGGCCGCGACTACCACGTCGCCGACCTGCTGGAGCAGGGCTACGACGCGGTGTACCTGAGCATCGGTTGTTATCAGTCCAACGAGATGGGGATCCCCGGCGAGGACG
>JBKJYH010000155.1:0-2900 GCA_046715765.1 Candidatus Limnocylindria bacterium | reverse complement strand
CCGAGGGAACTCTTTGAGGATTGCGAGCTCGTCCTGATTCGGTGCGAACGCGAGCGCCCCGTCCCGTCTCCGCTTCCAGTACCGCGGTTCGGCCACAGACCGCTGGAAGAGCAGTTCGACAGTGAGGCCAACTAGCGCCGTGGCGGCCTTGACCATCCGGAGGGAAGCCGTGGCGGCAGGTCCTGTCGAGTCAATTGGGTATGCGACCTCGTGCGACTCGTTTACGTGCGTGTGATGGTTGCTGAGCACGCCATACAAGGGGCCGACGATACGGAAGACCTTCTTGGCCCTGCCCGCGACTCCTTCAACGACGTACCGACGAGCTCGGTACTTCTCAATACTTCCTTCATTCAGGACGACATCCAGGACAACTGCCGCGGCCTCGACCACGCTTCGGAGCACGATTCCGGCCTGCAGGCCATACCCCTGTCGAACCAGCTCCAGCGCCGAAACAACGGAGTTCACAGCGTTGACCATTATCGCTCCGAGCCTTCGGAAGGTCTCGGCGTCGTCCGCGCGCGTCGTGTTCTCGATGCCGATCTCCACGAGGCTGGTCGCCAGGACAAGCTCGCGCGAGATCTCCTTCATGTCGCTCTCGAACTGCGAGTCGAAAGCCTCGCGCAAGAGCGGGTGTTCATCCTTGATCCTGCGCATGAAGAGGTCGCTGCGGTAGGTTCGGGTCTCACCGGTCTCCTTGATCCTGACGATGCCGACGATGTCCTCGGGGACACCAAGGAAGGGATCTGGCGAACCGGGGCCGCCGTGACAGCGCTTGTAGCGCTTCCCGCTACCGCATGGGCAGGGTCGGTTCAGGTTGGGCAAGTCCGGCCGGGATCCGACCGTTGCGGTGTTTCTTTCGTCCGACTTGTGGCGGGGAGGCGACATGGAATCGCTCTGCGCACGCCGTCGACCAGCGCCCGCGTGTTTCTTGCGCTCGCTCACTCGACCTCCACCGCGAGCAGGGGCATGACGAAGCGATTGGCTTCAAGCGTGGCTCGGATCGCAGGGATGTTGGCGCGATCGATCACGCCTGCGTGCACGGCTAGCGTGAGGAGGGCAGCGGTCGTGAGCAAGTGGTCTTGGCCAATTCGTTCAACCACGATCCGGCGCACTGGGCCACCCTCGTCGATTGCGATTGCCCAGCCCCTCGTGAAAGCCACGGCCATCGCCGCCGATTCGCCCTCGCCGAACCGCTTGCGTAGCTTCGCGTACGCGGTCAGCTCCGCGAGTTCCACTATCTCCAACTCCTTGAGGTGTCCCGCCGCGATCGCCGCAGTCAAGCGCTCCCGCTGGTCCCTGCGCGTCACCTCGGCAACCACATGGTTCGGGACGTGCGCCTCGAAGCCGGTGGCGGCGAAGAGATCGAGCCGATCCAGGTGCGCCAGGTTCACAAGCACACTGGTGTCGGCGACGAGAAGCGGAAGCGTCTCAGGCGCGTGGCTCACGGGCCCGTTCCCTGGGCGACCCCGGTGGCTCAGTACCGGCAGTTTCCACGGCCGAAAGCAATGCCTTGGCGTCCCTGTCGTCCACGTCCACCAGTTTGCGAAGCTCGTCGAACTTCCGCCGACTGATCAACTCACGACGGAAGCACTCCAAGGCGAGGTGGATGAACCGATGGCGTGAGTCGCGCTTCCAGTCCATCGCTGACCGGGCGTCGGGCGCAGCGGAGGCCGCTCCTGCGAACATCGAGCGCATGACTGCTGCCTCTTGGCGCATATCAGCCAGCGCTGCCCTCTGCTCCTTCGAGAGCAAGCCGAGGTTTAGGAGGCGATAGAGGGTCGCATCGTAGCTCGCTCCGAATGCGCCTGAGAGGTGCACGACGTCGTAGATCTGGATCGATTCGCCACGGGTGCGCTTCTGCCCATCCACCGGGTCGGCGCCATCGAAGGCCGCGGTGAGCATGCTTCGTGCGGTATCTCCCTTGCCGATCGCGCGCAGGGTGGCGAGCACGCCGCGCTCCGGCAGCAGAAAACTCGCCGCGAAAGAGTTGGCACGGACTTCGAGAAGGTCGTCGCGGTTCTCTTGGCTACTGACAAAAGCACCTCGCCGGCGATCGGCCAGCAGGTGGCAATACTCGTGAGCGTAGGAGAAGCGCTGGCGATCCTGAACCTCGCCCGCAGCGACGATTGCTGAGAGACCATGCCCTCGATCGGTCAGGAAGATTCCCGAAACGCCTTCCGGCAGGTCGAGCTCGAAAGCCCGCACCCCCTGTGCCTCGAGCAACTCGACGAAGTCGCGGATAGGGCCCTCGCCAAGGTTGAGGCGGTTCCGCTCGCGTTCGGCCAACTCGTCGCCCTGGTTAACGGCATCCCACCGAGTGTTCGGAGAGGTCAGTTCGTAGGACACTGGAGCAAGTTGTCCGCGGTCGATGCCGAGCAGATCTTCGAGGCCACTGAACTCAGAGCAAAGCCGGGCGCAGCCGCGCACTGCGGCCTGTCGGGTATCATCCGCTTGCAGAGCCTCGTTCACGCGAAAAACCGCTGCGAGGGATGCATCGGGCTGATAGCCCTCAGGGTCAAGCAGCGCAGAGATGTCCTCGCCAACAAGTTCGGCAATGCGGGAGAGCTGGAGGGAGTTCGGGAAGCGATCGCCGCCTTCGATCTGGCTCACCGAGGCGCGGCTCAGTCCCAGGACCCTCGCGATGTCGTCCTGCTTCAACCCGGCCTGTTCGCGCGCGACGCGAAGGCGTCGTCCAAGTTCGCTGGATGAGAGGGGCATTGTGGATCCTCCTTGCAGACAGGAATCGTCACTTACCTTAGTCGAATAAAGTTATTCTTGTCAAGCAAGTCATGTGACTGCCGAAACCGGGCCGAATGTCACGGTTAAGCATTGTTGGGCAATCAGATGTGACGGCGCACTCGGCCGTGAAGTAAAGACAGCGTTCGTTGTGAGGCTGGGGG
>JBKJYH010000154.1:0-26093 GCA_046715765.1 Candidatus Limnocylindria bacterium | reverse complement strand
GTGGTCACCTGCCAGAACGAGCGCAGCCAGGCCCAGAACAAGGAGCGGGCCATGGGTCCTGCGCGGCCGCCTAGTGGAGCGACGGGAAGAGGAACGCGAGGCCGAGCGCGCCCGCCTTCGCGGCGTCCACGTGGAGGCCGGCTGGGGCAATCAGATTCGCAGCTACGTGCTCCAGCCGTACACCATGGTCAAGGACCTGCGCACCGGGGTCGAGACCTCGAACCCGACTGCCGTGCTCGACGGCGAGCTGGACGCCTTCATGGAGGGCTACCTGCGCTGGCGGGTGGGCGACGAGGGGGCCGCGTGACGCAGGCTGCGGCACGCCCCGTGATCGAGATGTTCGACGTGGGGATGACCTATCCCAACGGCAAGGTCGCGCTCAACGACGTGACGGTCAGCATCCCAGCCGGTGACTTCGTGTTCCTGGTCGGCCCGTCGGGGGCAGGCAAGAGCACCTTCATCCGATTGTTGGTGCGTGAGCAGGTGCCCACCAGTGGGCGGGTGATGATCGAGGGTCGCAACCTTGCCCGCCTGCGGCGGGGCCAGGTGCCGGCCGTCAGGCGCCGGATTGGGGTCGTGTTCCAGGACTTCAGGCTGCTCGGCAGCAAGACCGTCTTCGAGAACGTGGGGTTCGCCCTGGAGGTGACCGGCGCTTCCGGGGCCGAGATCCGTCGGCGGGTGCCGCAGTTGCTCGGCCTGGTCGGCCTGCACGAGCACGCGCAGCACCTGCCCACCCAGCTCTCCGGTGGTGAGCAGCAGCGAGTTGCCATCGCCCGGGCGTTGGTTCACGCTCCGGCGATCCTGATCGCCGACGAGCCGACCGGCAATCTCGACCCGGTCACCAGTTGGGAGATCCTGCAGCTCCTGATCCAGATCAACGGGATGGGCACCACCGTGCTGATGGCGACCCACAACCAGGAGATCGTCAACGCCATGCGCCGCCGCGTCCTGGCACTGGAGCGCGGGATGCTCGTGCGCGACGAGTCGGGCGCGGTCTACGAGCGGCAGTACTGAGCCATGCGATTCCTGCGATTCGTCGGCTTTTCGGTGATCCGCGCCTGGCAGGGGTTCTGGCGCAACGCGATGATGAGCATCGCGACCACCGCCACGGTCGTGCTGATGCTGGTCCTCCTGTCCGGGCTGATGATCGTGCTGGGCGGGCTGGACAGCGGCCTGCGCTTCATCGAGAGCAAGGTGGCGGTCACCGCGCGCCTGATCGACGATCTGCCCGCGGCCCAGATCGACGCGCTGGTGGCCGAAACGCGCGCGCAGCCGGGAGTGGAGTCGGTCGGGTACGTCTCGCCCGAAGCGGCCCTCGAGCGGCTGCGCGAGTTCTACGCCGACCTCGGCCTTGAGTTGAACTTTGGGGGGGCCAGCATCACCCTGTACGGCTCGGTGGAGGTCGGCCTGGTCTCGCCGTCGGATTCTGGCTCGGTGGCCGCGTTCCTTGCCGCGCGGCCCGAGGTGCTCCGGATCACGACACGGCAGCAGGACTACGAGAAACTGAGTGGGATCATCGGGACAATCCGGATTGCCGGGCTGGCGGCCATCGGTCTGGTCGGCCTGACCGTCCTGTTCATGATCGTCAACACCATCCGGATCGCGGTCTACGCCCGGGCCGGCGAGATTGAGATCATGCGCCTGGTGGGCGCCTCTGACGCGTTCATCCGCTGGCCATTCATCCTTGAAGGGATCCTGTGTGGGCTGATCGGCGCCGCGGTGACCCTCTTGCTGGTTGCCATCATCTGGGAGCCGATCCAGCCGGTGATGGTGGGGGTCTTCCAGATGCCGACCGCTGTGACGGTGGACTTCCTGACGACCCTGTCGGGGGTCGTGCTGGGGGTCGGCCTGGGGGTCGGCGCGCTGGGGAGCTGGATCAGCGTCCGCTCCAACCTGGGCGCCTCCTCGTAGGCAAAACGCAATCCGCCCCTAACCGAGCCCAGCGAGACCCGGTGCTACACTCCGCCCGCCCCCGATGACCGAGCCGATCTCGCCGCTGCTCCCCACCACGCCGCCGGAGCTTCCCGGGGGCCGCCGCGTCGCGCCGGGATGGATCGTCGGGATGCTGCTCGCGTCCCTGGTCGGCACGCTCCTGTTCGTCGGCGGCTACCTTGCCGCCGGGTCGCGTCCGGGGGGTGCCTGCGCCGCACCGAGCGAGGCGTTTGCGGCTTTTTGTCAGGCCTACAACCTGCTGAAGGAGCAGTTCGTTGACGAGGTCGAAGACGAGGCCCTGGCCGGCGGGGCAATCCAGGGCATGTTCGAGTACGGGCTCAAGGATCCGTTCAGTGGCTACATGACTCCCGAGGACTACCAGCGCGCCCTGGGCGACCTGTCTGGCAAGTTCAGCGGGATCGGGGCCGAGATGGGGATCGAGAACCTAGCCGACCCGGGCAACCTGGAGGAATGCCCCCAGCTGAGCGACAAGTGTGCGCTGGTGGTGATCGCGCCGCTCGCCGACTCGCCTGCCGAGCGAGCGGGAATCAGGTCCGGAGATCGCGTGCTGGCGGTCGACGGGGCGAGTGTCAACGGGACCACGATCAGCGACCAGATCGCCAGGGTGCGCGGCGACGCCGGAACCGAGGTGACGCTCGAGATCGGGCGTGACGGCGAGCGTTTCGACCTGACCATCACCCGGGCGGAGATCGCAAGTCGCGAGGTTAACTCGGAGTTGCTCGACGAGGGGGTCGGCTACATCGCATTGCGCGGCTTCTCGAACCTGGCGGTGGAGCAGTTCCGCGCTTCGCTCCAGCAACTCCTGGACGACGGGGCGACGTCGTTCGTGTTGGACCTGCGCGACAACCCGGGCGGGTACATCGATGCCGCCCAGGCCATCGCCTCCGAGTTCATCGCGGACGGGCTGATCTTCACCCAGGAGTCGAGCGGCGGCGAGGTCAAGCGCTGGGAGGCCACCTCGGGTGGGCTGGTGACCGATGCCGGCGTGCCCCTGATGGTGCTGACCAACGGAGGGAGCGCGTCGGCCTCCGAGATCGTGGCCGCGGCGCTCAGCGAGCGGGGGCGGGCGACACTCATCGGTCAGCCGACCTACGGCAAGAACACGGTCCAGGTCTGGACCGAGCTGGAGAACCGGGGTGGCGTGCGAATCACAATCTCGCGCTGGTTCACGCCTGATCACGGCTCGGTCGCGCCCGATGGCGTGCAGCCCGACATCCTGGTGGCGATCCCCGACGACCTTCCGGTGGACGCTGATCCGATTCTCGATCGGGCGCTGGCGGAGCTGTCGGGCGCCGCATCCCGAGCTCCGCTGCTGCCGAGCCTTTCGCCGCTCCTGTGGACCTACCAGCCGATCGACGGTCCGCTGCCACTGGTCGCCTGGGACGCGGGCGGTCAGCGCCGCGCCATCGCCTGATCCGTGCCCGGGATTGCGCGCACGGCGACCTGCCTGCTAGGATCCGCGCCAACGAAAGGAGGTGGTGTGCAGTGGTATCCCCCTGTTACGCCACCACCGAGGCGGAGCGCTAGACGCCCGCTCGCGTGGTAGCGATCGAATGAGCCGGCCGATACGGTCGGCTCATTCACTTCCCACCCATGTCGTCGCCGCGCCCTCGTAGGATGATCCCCGGAGCGAGCCGAACCATGCCTGAGCAGACCATCAGCCTTAACCGCCGCGCACGCCACGAGTACTCCGTCGAGGAAACCGTGGAAGCGGGCCTGGTGCTGTCCGGCACCGAGATCAAGTCGATACGAGCCGGGCACGTCAGCCTGGCCGAGGCATATGCCCGGATCGAGCGCGGCGAGGCCTGGTTGATCGGGGCCCACATTGCGCCGTACCTGCAGGCGAGTCGCAACAACCACGAGCCGCGGCGGACCCGGAAGCTGCTCCTGCATCGGGACCAGATCGCGGAACTGGTTGGGCGCGTTCAGGCCAAGGGTTACACCCTCGTCCCGCTGCGCCTCTACATCCGTGACGGGCTGGCGAAGTTGGAGATCGGGATCGCCAAGGGCCGCCAGACGCATGACAAGCGGAGGGTCATCGCCGAGCGTGACGCCCGACGTGAACTGGAACGCGAGTCCAAGGAGCGGATCAAGCTCTAGAACGGGCCGGTGGTATGATCGGTTCGTTCAGCGGTTCGTGGGGATGTCAGGTTTCGACAGGGCCTTCGATCCGGGAGCTGCAGGTCGAGGTCGCCCGCAGGCCTCGTTAAACCGCGGGCAAGCCAGCAACTGGCAACCGTCAGTTCGCTCTCGCTGCTTAGACAGTGAGCGTCGACCCCGTCCCCCCTCCCCGGACGGTGAAGGCGTCATCAGGGGAGGTGCAGCGTCGCCGACTCCGGTGAGCGACGCCCAAGGCCGAGAGGCGCATCGGATAGCGCGCGGAGCACCCCGTCGGTCGGGGGCCCGGGCGCGAAACACCAAGTAGGCCGGACAAACCTGTAGGACGCTCCCGGGGACCAGGTTTTGGACGGGGAGTTCGATTCTCCCCCATCTCCACCATTTTTCTCATCCGGTCGGGCACGTAAGGGTATCCGTGCCTTCGGCCCTGTGCTAGTGTCGGGCAGAGCGGCGCGCCCGCAGGCGGGGTCGGCATTCGCCGCACCAGGATGGGAGGCATCGACTTCATGGACTTCTCCAAACTCAGTGGAAACGACAAGTTGGCGACCTACGGCGCAGTTGCCTCGATCGTCGGCTCGCTCCTCTCGGCAGCGTTCCTCGGCGCCGTCTCGGGCCTGCTCATGCTCGCGATTGTGTTTCTGCCGCAGTTCTCGCCCGCGACCAAGCTGCCCGGCTCAAAGGGCAGCCTGATGCTGATCGTGGGCGGTGTGGCCGGCATCGGTGCGCTGTTCGGGCTGTTGGCGCTGCTCCCGGCCCTCGCCTACCTGGGGACCCTCGGATACGGCATGACCTGGGCTCTCGGCCTGATCGTGGCCATCGCCGGCGGCCTGCTGATGGGCTGGGCAAGCTGGAAGGAATTCCAGTCAGAGGGCGGCAAGTTCCAGATCGGGAACAACCCCCCCAACCCCTAGGCTCTGGATGGGCGGCGCCTCAGCCGCCGACGCACGCTGCGACGAGCAGGTCGACCGGGTCGGCCTGCTCGTCCGGCATCAGGTCCTCGAGCACCGCACGGAGGGTGAGGGCGACGGCATCCCCGGCCAGACCGTCGTCGATCGCGTCACACGCCCGGACCAGCAACCGCAGTTCGCCCGGATCCGTGGCGGTCAGGCGCAGCCAGGCCAGCAGGCCGGCGAGGTCTGATTGGGTCGCTTCCAGCCCGACCGGCGCGTCGCTCAGCGACTCCTCGAAGTAGGCGATCGCGGCAGCGACCAGGACCTCCCGGGATGCGCTCCGATGGGGCCTGACGGAGATGCCGTCGCCCGACCGAAGTCGGTAGCCAGCCGGGGTTGACCCGAATCCCACCCAGCCTCCGCCGGGCAAGCCGCCCACGACTCGTGCCGCCGATGCGGCGTCCACCGCGGGGGCGCCGACTACTCGACCTTGCTGGCGGGCAGGATCACGATCCGGCGGTTCGGCTCCACGCCGACGCTCTGGGTCCGGATCCTGGGGTTCTCGACCAGGGCCATGTGCACGATCCTGCGCTCGACCGCCGGCATCGGCTCAAGCTGGATGATCTTGCCCGACTGGATGACCCGCTTGGCCGCTCGGTCCGCGACGTCGCGGAGTTGCTCCTCGCGCCTGCCCCGGTAATTCTCCACATCGACCGCGATGCGTCCCACCGAGCTCTCGCGGCGAGTGACCATCAGGTTGACCAGGTGCTGCAGGCTGGCGAGGCGTTCACCGCGCCGCCCGATCAGGATGCCGAGCTCGTCACCCTTCACGTTGAGGCGGGCGGTCTCGCCCCCAATCGCGATCTCCACCGACGCCTCGATCTGCATCAGGCGAAGGACCTCCTCGAGGATCCCCTTGGCCTCTTCGAGCGCGCCGCGCTCGTCCTCGCTCAACTCCTCGAGTGGCTTGCCGGGAATGAACGGAGCCGGCTCGCGGGACGGGCGATCCGCGCGCTCGGGCCGGTCCGGTCGGTCGGCGCGTGGGGCGCGCTCCCGGCGCTCGCCGCGCTCGCCAGTGCGGCCCCGCCCGGCACGATCGCGGGGGGGGCGTTCCGGGCTGAGCGCAGCGATCTCTGCCACTGCGACCAGCTCGTCGGGTGCCGCGTCCTCAGCCGGCTCGAGGGTGGCCATCGGGGCCGGTTCCGGGTCCGGTGCCGGGGGCTCAGCGCGCGAGCGAGCCGGGCGTGGCGTGGGCGGCGCCGACGGAGCAGCCTTCGCCGTCGATGCGCCTGACTTCGGCGCGGCCAGGATGCGGGCATTGTCGCTGCCCACTCCCAGCGTGCCCCGGCTGCCCTGGGACAGGATCTCGATGTCGAGATCGGAGAGGTCGGCGCCGAACTCGCGCATCGCGGATCGAATCGCCTCCTCGACGTTCTTGCCGGTGAATTCCTGGAAGGTCATCGTTTGCGGCCCTTTCGCTTGGGCCCTGGCTGGCGCTGCCCGGCTGAACCGGGTCGGCGCGCCGCGTCGGGGCGCGTGGTGGATGGTTGGCCGGGCGGCCGTGGAGTGCGCACCAGATCGGGGAGCGCCTCCTGTGGCTGCCGGGCAAAGGATGGGGTCCAGCCCGCGATCGGGAAGAGGTTGCCCCAGCCGAGGATGACGTACTGGTGGGCGATGATGTAGCCGGTCAGCACCACCCAATAGATCATCAGGCCGGCCGGGAAGAGTCCGCCCCAGACCACGGTCATGAGCGGGAAGAGGATGGTCGTGGTGCTGGTGGCGGCGGCGGTCGGGTCGTCCGCGGTGGTGCGTGGGCTGGTCATCTTGACCTGCACGAACTGCATGATGCCCGCCAGGATCGCCAGCCCCGAGATGGTGAATCCGGCCACCGCGACGCCGAACACGCTGTCGATCCGGCCCAAGTCCAGGTTGAAGAGCCAGGCAGTGGTGGTGTCCACCGCGCCGCCGAGCTTGAGCGGATCGATGAGCTGGCAGTTGATCGGCAGGAAGGCCTGGAACTGCCCGCCGAACTCGGGCAGATCGCACGGGCCGGCGACCGGGGCATGGAAGTTGTTGGCGAAGCCGGCGACCTCCTGGATGCCTGGCAGTTTGTCGCGCAGCGTCGCGAACTCCGTGGATGCGATCTGTTCGGGGGTGAGGGGGATGACGTTGGCGACCCGGTTGAGGGCGCCCCACAGTGCGATCAGGAGCGGCATCTGGATGAGCAGTGGGAAGCAGCCGGCGGTCGGGCTGACCCCGTGCTCCTTGTAGAGGGCCATGGTCTCTTCGGAGATCTTGGTCCGGTTGCCCTTGTGCTTGCGCTGCACCTCCCGGACGAGCGGCTGCATCCGCTGCATCTCCTTCTGGGAGCGGATCTGCCGCACGAAGAGCGGGGCAAGCACGGTGCGGACCACGATCGTGAAGACGATGATCGCGAGCGCGAAGTCGCTGAAGAGCGCGTGGTAGAGCGCCACCAGCAGGTTGACGAGGGGCAGGTACACGACGTCCCACGGCGGGGCGAAGTGCTCGATCCCCAGGAATCCGGCGCCGATCATCTCAGTGCACCGGGTCGTAGCCGCCGGGATAGCCGGGGTGGCAGCGCGCGATGCGCTTCATCCCCATCCACGACCCGCGCAGCAGCCCGTAGCGTTCGATCGCGGCGTAGGTGTAGTGGGAGCATGACGGCGTGTAGCGGCAGGTGGGTGGCAGCCAGCCGGTGAGGCGCTGGTAGGCCACGATCATCCCCAAGCCGATCTTCCTCATTCCCCGATTCCCGCTCTCTCTACGAGCGCCTGCAAGGTGTCGCGCAGTTCACCGTGGCCGGCAGTAGCGGCCGCCGGCCGCGCGATCAGGAGCAGGTCCCATCCTGTCCCGATCGAGGCCAGTTGCTCACGGACCACCGCGCGCAACCGGCGACGCATCCGGTTTCGCTGCACGGCGCCCCCGAGCGACTTGGGTGTGCTCATCCCGACCCGCGTCTCCGCCCGTCCGGTTCGCGCCACTCGCAGGACCAGCAACGCGCTTGACCGGGTGGTGCCCGACCGGCTGATCGCATCGAAGTCCGCCTTCCGTCGCAGCGAGGGGAAGGGTGGCATCAATGCGGCTCGCGGCCGATCAGGCGCTGAGCTTCTTTCGTCCCCTGGCTCGGCGACGGGCAAGCACCCTTCGACCACCCACCGATGCCATCCTGGCGCGGAAACCGTGCTCACGCTTGCGGGCGCGCTTCTTGGGCTGGTAGGTCCTCTTCATGGGGTGACTCGTCCTCGTTCAGCGGCTGCGACACGGATCCGTCAAAGACTCAGAAACGGCTGGCTCACGGCCAGCCACGGCAGCGACGGATGACCCGGATCGCACTGCGCGCCGATTCTGGCAGCGGGGCCCAAGAGTGTCAAACCTTCCCAGCGCGGGGGGCAGGACCGTTGACGCGGCGGTGGCCGCGGCCGATACTCCAACGAGATGACTCGCGCCGCCGGGATCCTCGCGCTCGGCGGACTCACAATCACGCTGCTCGGCTGTGCCGCCCAGCCTTCAGCAGTCCCGTCGGTTTCTCCTGCCGGGTCGCCGCCGGACGCCTCGCCGGCCTCGCCGGCCTCGCCGGCCTCGCCCACGGAGGAGCCACGGGCCCTGACCTTCGCGCTTCTGTCGGCGGCAGGCTACTCCGTCGAAGGCACCGTCCTGATCGAGATCGCAGGCGCGGGGTACGCGATGACCGTATCGGTCAGCGGCCTGGCGCCCGGGACTCGCCACACGCTGAACATGCATGCGGGATCGTGCGCGGCCGAGAACACGGACCCGGAGTTCCTGACCCCGCTGCGGACCAACATGGAGGCAGATGCCGCCGGGGAATTGATCTACACGGCGACCTACCCCTCCGCCTACCTCGTCCCGGACGGTGGCCGAATTCTTACCGTACATGGCGACGCCCCGGCAGACGAGCGAACCCACATCGCCTGCGCTGACCTGACCAACTAGGCCGGCTGCCCATCGTGGGTTGGCCATTGCCCCCGCCGAAAGGCTGCTGCTACACTACCCCGACCCCCGCCGGCGATGGCCCTCATCAGCATCTGCTGCGCCCGTGGGAGGCGTTGACTCAGCGTTTGGGCATGGCCCCACAACCCGGTCTGGAGATGGCTATTGATGGACCCCAAGCAAGTGTGGCGTGCCGTCCTCGGTGATCTCCAGGTCAGCCTATCGCCAGCCAACTTCGAGACATGGTTGAAGGACACGGCACTGGCCGAGGCCGATGAAAACCGCTTCCGGATCGCGGCGCCCAACGGCTTTGCGCGCGACTGGCTCGACAACCGCTATCGCACCCTGATCAGCCAGGCGCTGGCGCGGGTGGTGGGCGGTACGGTCCAGGTGGAGTTCGTCGTCGCGGATGCTCCGGGTCCTGTCCCGACCCAGGCCGACGAGGACGCCCTGCCGCTCCCGCCTGCGTCGGCCGGCGGCAACACGGTCAACCTAAGCCCGCGCTATTCGTTCAGCAACTTCATCGTCGGCAGCGCCAACCGGCTGGCCCACGCCGCTGCGCTGTCGGTGGCCGAGCGACCCGGACATGCCTACAACCCGCTCTTCCTGTACGGCGGAGTGGGGCTGGGCAAGACCCACCTGATGCACGCCATCGGCAACGCGGTCGCGGCCAAGTTCCCGCGCAAGCGGGTCCTGTATGCCTCCAGCGAGAAGTTCACCAACGACTTCATCAACTCCATCCGCGAGCAGAAGATGGAGGACTTCCGCAACCGATACCGGCGCATCGACGTGCTCCTGATCGACGATATCCAGTTCATCGCCGAGCGCGAACGGACCCAGGAGGAGTTCTTCCACACCTTCAACGCGATCCACGAGGCCGGCAAGCAGGTGGTCCTCTCCTCGGACCGCCCACCGAAGGCGATCACCACCCTCGAGGAGCGGCTCCGGTCGCGCTTCGAGTGGGGCTTGATCGCGGACCTCACCCCGCCGGACCTCGAGACGCGCATCGCCATCCTGCGCAGCAAGGCCGAGGACCAGCTGAGCCTGATCCCCGGCGAGGTGATCGAGTTCATCGCGCGCAAGGTGGTCAGCAACGTGCGCGAGCTCGAGGGGGCTCTCAACCGGGTGGTTGCATACGCTTCGATGTCAGGCACCCCGATCAACATCGAGTTGGCCAGCGGGGTGCTGAGCAACGTGATGTACAACCCCAAGAAGCGTTCGATCACGCCGCAGCGGATCGTGCGCGCGGTGGCCGACTATTACGGGGTCAACCTGGACCAGTTGCGTTCCAGCAAGCGGGATCGGGCGATCGTGGTCCCGCGCCAGATCGCGATGTTCCTGATCCGCGAAGAGACCGACATCAGCCTGCTGCGGATCGGTGCCGAGCTGGGCGGACGAGACCACTCGACCGTGCTGCACGCCTGCGACAAGATCGCCCGCGAGTTGGCCGAGAACGACGAGATGCGCCGCGAAGTGAGCGCGGTGCGGGAGATGATCTACTCCGAATGAGTGGTGGGATGACGGTGGACAACCGGGCCGAGGTCAAGCCGGGCTCGATGGAGTGATCCACACTCCGCCCCGAACGCTCCACCGCCCGTCCACCGTGCAGTGCCTGGCTGGGTGGGGTTGTGCACCGGTGGGGTCGAGCGCGGCCCAACACGTTTCTCCACAGCGTCCACACCCCTACGAGAGACGGCGGCTCAACAGGTATTCTTTGAGAAGATCGTTAGTACCGGATGAAGCCCGTGGATAAACCCATCGGGCAACTGGTGAGGGAACGACAGGACCGATGAACGTTTCGGTGATGCAGGAGAACCTGGCACGCGGCCTCGGGATGGTCAGCCGCGCGGTGAGCAGCCGCGCCAGCCTGCCCGTGCTGGCAAATGTCCTGCTCCGGACCGAGGGCGGCGGGCTGAAGCTGACCGCCACCAACCTGGAGATCGGAATCACCTGCTGGGTCGCCGGCAAGGTCGCCGAGGAGGGGGAGATCACCGTCCCCGCCAGACTGCTGACCGAGCTGGTCGCCTCCTTGCCGAACGCGCGGATCGACCTGGTCCTGTCGTCCAAGGATCGGACCCTGAAGGTCACCTGCGGGAGCAGTCGGGCCTCGATCAAAGGGATCGACGCCGACGAGTTTCCCGTGGTCGCCGCCGCTGGCGAGACCCCGAGTGCGACCGCCGACGCCCGGGTCCTGCGTGAGGCGTTGGGCGAAGTCGTCTTCGCCGCGGCCAGCGACGAGAGCCGCCCGATCCTGACCGGGGTGCTGACCAAGCTGTCGGGGAGCGGGCTGACCCTGGCGGCTGCCGACAACTACCGCATCGCGGTCCGCAGCATGGCGCTCACCAGCCCGGCCAGCGACGACCTCACGATCGTGGTTCCGGCGCGCTCCTACGCCGAGCTGATGCGGGTCCTGCCCGATGCCGAGGTTCCGGTGGAGATCACCATCACGCCGAACAAGAGCCAGGTCCTGTTCCACACCGAGGGGATCGACCTGGTCAGCCGGTTGATCGAGGGGCAATTTCCCAACTACGAGCCGATCATTCCGACCAGCCACTCCAGCCGCGCGGTGGTCGATCGGGAGTCTCTACTGGCGGCTGCGAGGCGAGCCGGGATCTTCGCCCGTGACAGTGCGAACATCGTCAAGGTCGAACTGGACGCGGCCAAGGCCGACGGCGGCCTGTCGGTGACCGCACACGCCGCGGACGTGGGGGACAACGCGGACGTGCTGGAAGCGACGATCGAGGGGCAATCCACCACCATCGCATTCAACGCCCGCTACCTGATCGACGTGCTCAGCAACCTGGGGTCGGACGAGGCCGCGCTCGAGCTCTCCGGCCCGCTGGCCCCGGGCGTCATCCGCGGGATCGGCAAGGACGAGTACGTGCACGTCATCATGCCGGTCCGCACCGCCTCCTGATCGATCGGTCGCCGGCCGACCGGACCATGCGCCTGACACGGCTGGTCCTGGAGGACTTCCGCAACTACGCCTCGGCGGAGCTGCATCCCGAGCCGGGACTGACGATCGTCGCCGGCCCGAACGGCGCGGGGAAGAGCAACCTGCTCGAGGCGGTCCACGTGGCGATCACCGGACGATCGCACCGCGCCGGCGCCGACGATGAACTGGTGCGCCACGGCTCCACCTTCGCGCGGGTCCGGCTCGACCTCGCGACCACGGGCGGCGACGCAGCCCGGCTCGAATTGGTCGTGCCCGGCGCGGGGGCGCCCGACGAGATCCGCAAGCGGCTGACGTTCAACGGCGTTCCCCGCCGCGTCGGCGGCGTCTCGGATGTGGTGCGGGCGGTCCTCTTCCGGCCGGAGGAGATGCTCATCCTGGTGGGGGCTCCTTCCGAGCGTCGCCGCCTGCTCGACACGATCTTGGCCCAGCAGGACCGTCGCTCAGCCCGCGACCTGACCGAGGCGGCCCGGATCCTGGCTCAGCGCAACGCGCTGCTGCGGGCCATCCGCCGCGAGGAGGCGACCCCTGACCAACTCGCCTTCTGGGACGAGGGCCTGGCGGATGTCGGCGGTCGGGTCCTCGCCGCGCGGATGGCGCTGGTCGCGGCACTTCGGGAGCGACTGCCGGGCCTGCACGGCGCCGTTGCGCCGGTCGCCGAACAGGGCGACGAGATCCGGATCGACTACGCGGACTCCCTCAAGGATGCGTGGCCGGAGCGCGACGAGGCCGCGGTCCGCGCGCCAGCCGCGGCCGAGCTGAGCGAGGCACTCCGCCGCCGGATCCGGGACGTGCGCGCCAAGGAGTTGTGGAACGGGGTCTCGCTGGTCGGGCCGCAGCGCGACGACCTGCGGGTCTGGCTCGGTGGACGCGAGGTGGCGACGCACGCCAGCCGCGGTCAGCAGCGCACCATCATCCTGGCCCTCAAGTTGGCCGAGACCGAGCTCCTTGCGATCGACGGCGCCCCCCGGCCGATCATCCTGCTCGACGACATCTTCTCCGAGCTTGACCCGGAGCGCGCCGAGCGTGCCCTGGGGATGCTCCTGGAGCGCGGGCAGGTGCTGGTCACCACGGCCGACCTGGCGCAGCTCCCGACGAGGTCGCGCCGGGGGGTTGCCGTGTGGCGGGTCGGCGAGGGCCAATTGACGCGCGCGCCTCGGGTCGCCTAGATGAGCATGGTCGAAGAGGCAGGCATCGCGCTCCAGCGCGCGCTGCTGACCTGCATGGGTCCCGGCGCAGCCGAGGCGATCGCGTTGGCCCAAGCCAGGCTGGCGTGGCAGGAAACCATCTCCGCCGCCGGCCTGGACCGTGCAGGCATGAGCAGCCGCCTGGTGCGGGTCCGGAACGGGACGGCCGAGGTCGACGCCAGTGAGTCGATCCTGGGCCAGGAGCTCACGCTGCGAGCGCCAGGCCTTCTCGAGGCCACCAACGCCCGAATGCGCGACCGGCCCGGCGCGCACCTGGTCCTGCAGCGACTGGTGATCACCGCCCGACGCGGCCCGTCCCCGTGAGCGACCGGCTGGCCACCCAGCTCGGCCTGCTGCCCGTCGAAGAGCGCACCCCCGGCTCGCTCGACCTGGTGCGCTATCGGGAGCCGTCGGTGGGCGCCGAGTCGCGGACCAAGGGCAACCTGTACCTGCTGGCCGAGGTCAACGGAGGCGACCCCGCGTTTGCCCGCGCCGTGACCGAGATGCTCGCCGCGCTGGAGCGCGACTATTACTACGACCTGACCGGCGGCGCGCTGGTCACCTTGTCGAAGGCGTTCAGCGCGGCCAACCGGAGGCTCTTCCACCAGCGCAGACGGCTGGGGATCCCACGCCGTGCCGGCGTGGCGCTGGTTGGGCTGGCCCTGCGCGGCCGCGAGGCGCATGTTGCTCGCTTGGGACCAACCGGTGCCCTGATCGTGCGGGACGAGCGGATGTACGAACTCCCGCCCCCTGCGCCGGTCACCGAGGACGACCCGCGGGTGACGCGCCGCCAGGTAGCCGTGACCCTGGGCGAGGCGCTCGAGATCGAGCCCTTCACCTGGCAGGGCGAGGTCACTCCCGGCGACCGGCTGGCGCTCGTGTCGCGCAACCTGGCGCAGGTGGTTGGCGCCGACGACCTGCGGCGCGCGATCAGCAGCCTGCGCCCCGCCTCCGCCGTAGAGCACCTGCACCACCTCTTCAGCGTCCGCGGTGGCGGGGCCTCGGACGGGATGCTGGTGGTGGAGCTCAGCGAGCTGGCGGTCACCCAGACCGGCCGCCCTCTCGAGCCGGTGCGTCCGAGCGAGCCTCTTGCCGGCCTGCCCGACCAGAGCCCGGTCCCACTCGCCGATTCAGTCGGTCGCGGGATCCAGCGCGGCAACTCGCTGCTGGGCCGATGGCGCGGGGAGGTCGCCCGCCGCAGCCTGGTGATCCTCAACGCAGCCTTCGCCTTCATCCCCCGGCGCGGACCACGTTATCCGCGCAGCATCCCGCGCACCGCGGCGGTCGAGGATCGCCGCCGTCGACGCCTGGGGGCCCTCGGCTTGCTGGGCGTCGCTGCGAGCCTCGCGGCGGGGGCGGTCATGGCGGGGCTGCCTGCCCCGGGACCGACCGACGCCATTCCCCGGGCGGCGGTGGCGCGCGAGGCGCTCATCGCCGTACGCGACCTGCTCCGCGAGGTCGAGGAACGGATCGAGGGCCGCGACCTGGTGGACCGCGATCCGGGGCGCGCCGCGCGCCTCCTAGGCGAGGCGGATGCGGCACTGCTAACGGCCATCGGTGCCGGCGTCCCGACCAACGCGCTTGTCCCGCTCAGCGGGAGGGTCGAGCGTGGCCTGGATGGGCTGTTCGCAGTCACCCGCATCGTCGAGGCGACCACCCTGCTCGACCTCGCCGGCGGGTTCGAGCAGATCGAGCCGACCGACATGGTCCTGACCAGCGACGGCGCGGCGTGGGTCATCGAGCGCGCCAGGGGCCGGGTCATCCGGCTGGATCCCCTGACCGGCGCGTCGCCGGTGGTGTATCGGTCCGGGCTCTCGGTCTCCGGGCTGACCACCGGGGAGCCGTGGCTGATCGCCACCGCCGCGACCGATGTGGTGGTGATCGACCGCGACCGTCACGCTTGGCGATTCGACCTGGTGGAGCGCGTGCCGCGCCGGCTGCGCTTGCCCGGCATCGACGCCATCCCCGCCGCCAGCCAACTGCTCGCCGCGCTCCAGCATCGGGCCCCATTGGAGATCTTCAACCTGTACCTGGTCGATCCGGTCGCCGGCCAGGTTGACAAGTGGACGGCCGGCAACGCGGTGCCGGTGGTCTATCCATCAGGCCCCGAGCCGTTCATGGATGGGCCTCCCGACCTGCCCGTGGCGGAAGCCCGCGACCTGTTGGTGGACGCCAACCTGTGGCTGCTGCACGCGCGCACCGTCACCCGGGTGAACTTCGGGACCCCGGTGGACCAGGCCGACTACTCGCTCGACCCGCCCCCCGACGCCGACCTGCGTCCGACGCTCGACTATCGGCTGATCGACGGTGCCACGCTGGGGGACCGGGAGCTCTTCTTCGTCTGGGACGCCGCCAACGCGCGGATCCTGGCCTTCGGCCGGGCGGACGGCTCGTTCGTGCGCCAGTGGCTCGCCCCACGCAGCGGGTCGCTGGCCGGGCTCCTCGACGATGTGCTGGCCCTGAGCGTGCCATCGGTTGCCGACGGTCCGGCCGCGGCCTGGCTCCTGACCCCGGAGCGAGTGGTGCGCCTGGTCCTCGAGTAGCGGCCTAGAATCGGGCCGTGGGTGAGCAGCCGTCCGGGCGGGTCCGACTGATCGAGATGCTGGTCGAGAGCGTCCGGGTCCACATGCTCTCGAGCCAGCACGTGGTCATCCTCAAGGAGACCGAACGGGATCGGTATCTGCCGATCTGGATCGGTCCATCCGAGGCCAACGCGATCGCGATGCGGCTGCAGGGCCTGTCGGCCGAGCGTCCGCTGACCCACGACCTGCTGGTCAGTGCGGTCGGAGCGCTCCACGCCTCGGTCAACCGGGTGGTGGTGACCCACGTCAGCGACGGGACCTTCCACGCCACCCTGTACCTGGAGGCGTCGGACGGCGGCGAGACCGAGATCGACTCGCGCACCAGCGACGCGATCGCGGTGGCAGTGCGCACCGGCTCCACCATCTACGTGGACGAACGAGTGCTGGACGAGGCCGGGGTGGAGCCCGACCGCGACGCGTCGAACGCGCCGGGCGATGAGCGGCTGACCGTCTTCCGCGAGTTTATCAACTCGCTCGACGTGGACCTCGGCGGCGGCGAGAAGGGGCCTCCGCCCGAGGAGCGCTAGCGGTTCAGGACCGCGTCGCGCCTGGTCCAGAGTGCCCAGCGCAGCCTGCCCAGGTCACGGAAGGTGCGCAGGATCTTGCCGAACGAGGCACCGGTGTTGGTGCCCGCTGCCCGCGGGTAGTGATTGACCCCGACCTGTGCCATCCGCACCCCGCGCGCTCGGAGCTTGATCAGCAACTCGGCCGACAGGAACGGGCCGTCCGCATCCAGGCGCAAGCCGTCGAACACCTCGCGCCGAAAGACCTTCATGGCGCAGTCGATGTCGCGCACCCGCAGGCCGAACGCAATCGAGACCAGGGCGTTGTAGGTCTTGGCAATCACCAGCCGATGGAACGGGTCGCGCCGACGGATCCGGTAGCCGATCACCGCATCCACCGGGCGCGTCTCGTCGGCGAGCCGATCCAGCAGGCGAGCCATCTCCTTCAGGTCGAATTGCAGGTCCCCGTCGCTGAAGCAGATCAGCTCGCCGCGGGCATGCTCGAAGCCCGATTTCAGCGCGCCACCGTACCCACGGTTGGGCTGGTGGTGGACCCGGACTCGCCCATCGCGAGCGGCGAATGCATCCGCCAGCTCGGCCGTGCGATCCGACGACCCGTCATCCACCGCCAGGACCTCGATGCTGGGCACCAGCGGTCCGATCTCGGCCAGCGCACGCTCGACCGTCTGGTCCAGGTTCTCCTCCTCGTTGTAGGCGGGGAAGAAGAAGGTCAGTCGGGGTCGCGGCTCGGACACGCCCGCAACCCTAGCGCACCCGCCGCCGCTGGGCGCAACCGGGGGGAGGGTCGGCCCGTCCGGGGGGCCGTATGTATACTCACCCGCACCTTGGCGAGCTTGACATTCGACGCCCCGTGATCGAGGCGCCGAACCGATGACCCGCGACTCCGAGGAGCGGGGCGCAGGGCCATCCGAGCGCCGCCTGCCCCTCGATGCGGGCTCGATCATGCTCCTGTTGCTGGTGCTCGCCCTTCTGCTGCGCGCCTTCGTGGCCGGGGTCTGGCTCCCGTTCAGCGGCTTCCGGATCGATATCAGCGACTTCGCGATCTGGGCCGGCCGCATGGCGAGCGGCGGTCCCGGGCAGTTCTACGCTGGCCCGGGCCTGAGCGACTATCCGCCCGGCTACATGTACGTCCTGTGGCTGATCGGTGGGATCGGGTCATGGCTCAAGCCGATCCTGGGCGGGGTGGACGTCAGCGCGGGCCTGGTCAAGGTGCCGGGCATGCTGGCCGATATCGGGGCCGGCTGGCTGATCTTCATCTACGCCCGCCGTTTCGGCGATGGCTGGCTGGGTCGCTGGTCGGGCGAGCGGCTGGGCCTGGTGGCAGCCGCCCTGTACCTGTTCAATCCCGCCTCCATCTTCAACTCGGCGGTCTGGGGCCAGGTGGACTCGCTCGGGGCCGTGGTGGTGCTCGGCAGCCTGTACCTGCTGGCTCGAGGGTGGACCGAGGCCGCAGCCGCAACTGCGGCACTGGCCCTGCTGGTCAAGTTCCAGTACGGGTTCGTGCTGCCGATCGTGGCCATCGTCGGGATCAAGCGACACCTCTTCGGACGCTCGTCCGATCCCGCCCACCACGACAGGGCGGACCCGTTGCGGGTGCTCACCTCGCTCGCCGCCGGGCTCGGCACGCTGGTGGGCCTGATCCTGCCCTTCGGGATGGCGATCTGGGCCCCCGGCGACGTCGGGCACAGCCTGATCGGGAAGTTCGCCGCGGCATCGGAGACCTACAAGGGCCTCTCGATCAACGCGTTCAACATCTGGCGCAATCCGTGGAGCGGCCTGGGCGACACGAACCGCTGGGGTTGCGACGTGCCCCACCCCGACGGCTGCATCGACCAGGGGATCGCCTTCGTCCTGGGCAGTACCGAGGTCACCTGGCAACTGGTGGGCTTCGTGCTGTTCGGGATAGCGGCCCTGGTCGCACTCTGGCATGTCGCCCGGCGCGACGACCCGCGCGGCCTGCTCGTCTCCGCCCTGGCGCTGGCAATCGCCTTCTTCGCGCTCCCCACCCGCGTCCACGAGCGGTACCTGTTCCCCGCCCTGGCCCTGGCCGCCCCGTTGATCCGGGTCAGTCGCGGCTGGGCCGTCCTCTTCGGCGTGGTGGCGGTCTCGATCTTCACCAACGTGTACTGGACCTACAGCGCCGATTACTCGTGGTATGACGGCCCACTCCTCAACCCGGGAATGGGCGGGGTGGCCATGCAGCGCGACCCGTTCCTGGACGCGGTCCTGTTCAACGACTACGGGATCTATGCCCTGTCGGCGATGATCGGGCTGGCGCTCTTCTGGGTCCTGCTGCGAGCCTGGTCGACCGCCGGCGCCGCGGACGACGCACTCCTGGCTCCGATGCCGGCGTCGCCGCCGCCGGGGCTCGCTGCCGAGCCCGAGCCGCAGCCGCCCACCTCACCCCCGCTCACCGAACCGCCCCTGCCCCGGATCGTGCTCGCCTGGCGCAGGTTTCGGGCCTGGTTGCGCCCCGATCCGGCGGACCCGCTCCTGCGCGAGCCACCCCGCCGCCTCGATCGGCGCGACGCCCTGTGGCTGATCGGGCTGGTGCTCTTCGCGCTGGTCTTCCGCCTGTGGCGCCTGGAACTGCCCCGCTCCACCGAGTTCGACGAGGTGTACCACGCCCGCTCGGCCACGGAGTGGCTGGCCGACTGGCGCTTCGGCTGGACCCGGGACACCTACGAGTGGACCCACCCGATGCTGGCCAAGTACCTGATCGCGGCGGGGATCGAGTTGGCCGACCCGAACCAGGTGGTGGCCGGCACCGACCTGCCCGACCCGGCGACGGTGCTCGCGATCGCGCCCCAGCGCACCGCCCACAGCCGGGTGGCGTCCATCATCTTCACCGGCGACGGGGGGAGCACCGTCACGGCCCGCGAGTCACTCTCCGGCGAGGTCGTTTCGACCTGGGAGGAGGACGGGTCAGTCGCGGCGCTGGCCTACGACGAGGACAACAACCGCCTGCTGGTGGGCCTGGCCGAGAGTGGCGTCCTCACCGTGCGCGACCTGTACGCCTTCCTCGCCGCCAACGGGGAGCGGGCTCCGCCACCAGCGGTCGCGCCCATCGACACCGGGTTGAGCGGCGTGCTCCAGATCGTGGTGCCGCGCAACGAGCCGGTTCTCCTCTTCCGCGGACCCGACGGGATCGCAACCGTGGAGCGAGTCACGGGCGTGCCCCTGGCCAGCCACCAGGTGCTGACCGGCGGGGTGGCCTGGGTGCCCGGGTCGAGCGACGACACCACCACCCGATCCACCCGGGTGGTGGCCACTGACCCGACCGAGCCGAGGCTTCTGGTCTTCGACGGGGCCACCCTGCAACCCGACACCGAGCTGATTGGGAGCAGCGGGGGCATCGCGCTCCCCGCCGCGCCGGTCGGTCCGGTGCTGGCCGCCGGCAACGGCAAGGACCTGCGGATCTGGGTTCCGATCGGGCCGCTCCCCGCCAACGACGAGCACGGTCCAACCGACGGCGGGATGACGATCCTCAACGGCAGCCTGAGCGTCGAGGACAGCGTGCCGCTCCCCGGCGCCCCGCTGCTGGTGGGCTGGACCTACGTGGCCAACATCATCTACGTGGCCGGGATCCAGGAAGGGACCGCCGACCCGGTGGTCTGGACCGTGCAGCCGCGCGGCAGCGGCGGGACCCAGAATGCGGGCTTCACCGCGTTCGACGAGACGCGGATCAGCGGCCTGCCGCTGGCGCTCGACTTCGACATCTCGGACCACGCCGAGGGTGACGACCACGGGCGGCTGGTGATCTCGACCCAGACCGATACCGGCGGCCGGCTGGTGGCGGTGGACGCCAACCGCAACGCATTCGCCTGGCGCCTGGCCGCCACCCTCTTCGGAGCGATCCTGGTGGGGCTCATCTACCTGCTGGCCGCAACCCTCTTCCGCCAGCGCCGGGTCGCGATCCTGGCCGCCATCTTCGTGAGCCTGGACGGGATGAGCTTCGTGATGAGCCGGATCGCGATGAACGACATCTTCGTGGCGACCTTCATCGTGGCCGCCTACCTGCTCTTCTGGCAGGTCTGGTCGGGTCGCTGGGCACGCAGCGCGTGGTGGGCGTTGCCGATGGTCGGGGTCCTGATCGGCCTCGCCGCCGCCAGCAAGTGGGTCGGCTGGTACGCCCTCGCCGGCCTGTTGGTACTGGCCTTCTCCCGCTCGCAGTTCGGCCGCTTCCTGCTGGTGGCGGGGATCGGGTTCATCACCGTGGCGGCGGGGGTCGGCGCGCCATGGCCGTTCCTGATCCTGTGCATCGCAACCCTGGCGCTGGCCCTGATCGTGACCTGGCGGCGTCCGATCCAGCTCAGTCCGGCCGACCTGTGGGCGGTGCCCGCGGTCGGACTGGTCGGGGGGGTCATCGGTGCAGCGTTCGCGATCGGGTACACCCAGGTGGAAGGCCGTGAGCCACGCTCCGCGGTGGAACTCGTCTTCGGCCTGCTCTTCCGGGGCGCCGAGGCCGGCTGGCCGGCGTGGCTGATGCTGGGGATCACGGCGGCATTGCTTGCGGTGCGCGCCGTCCGCTCGCTGACCAAGCCCGATTCGGACGCTCGCTGGTTCCAGCCGTCGGAGCTGGCCGGGTTTGCCTGGCCGTGGGTCGGCGCGTCGCTGATCGCGGTCCCGCTGATCGTCTACTTCGTGACCTACCTGCCGTACCTGGCGCTGGGTCACACCAGCGCGATCGCCGGGGTCGGGCCCGGCTACGGCTGGTCGCTCGACGAACTCCATTCCCAGATGTTCGGGTACCACTACGGCCTGACCGCTGGCCACGCTGCGGCCTCGCCGTGGTGGAGCTGGCCGCTCGACCTGAAGCCAACCTGGTTCTACTCGCACAACTTCGACGGCAACCTGATGGCGATGGTCTACAACGGCGGCAACCCGATCCTGTTCTGGGCCGGCGTCCCTGCGGTGGTCCTCAGCGGGCTGTTGGCCTGGAAGCGTCGATCATTGGCCCTGGCGCTGGTGGCCGCCGCGTTCGCGTTCCAGTACCTGCCCTGGGTCCGGATCGAGCGGGCCACCTTCATGTATCACTACCTGACCGCGGTCATGTTCGCCATGATCGCCGTCGCGTACCTGGTCGACGAGGCGCTGCGCTCGTGGGAGTGGCGCTCGTTGGCCATCTCGTTCCTGGTGACCGCGGCCATCGCCGGGCTGCTCATCTTCCCGCTCGGCTCTGCGCTGCCCATGCCCGACTGGTATATCAATGCCGCCCGGGCGTTGGCACCATGGAACTACGGCTTCCAGTTCCCCAACCCGCCGGGGGGCGACCGCGAGGCGCTGCTGAGCGCGGATGCTTTGAAACTGGCGGTTGGCGTCTTCGTGTCACTGGGCGCCACCGCGTTGGCACTGGGGATGTTCCGACCCTTCCGCCGACCGGGCGATGCCTCAGGCGGAGGGGCGCCGCATGGTGAGCAGGATGAGGAGGACCCTCAGGCCCACCAGGCCGCTAGGCAATAACCGAGATGATCGGCACGGCCACTGAACTGATCGGTCCGCTCCCCTCGTTCGGGGCGCACCTGCCCATGCTGCTTGCGATGGGTTGGCTGATCCGGGTCCCGCCCCTGAGCCGCGAGGAGGGCCACGAGGTCATCACCCGCCGGGCCTGGGAGGGCCTGGGCCTAAGCGCCGAGCAGCAGGCGGCCCTGATCCGCGGGGTGCGTGCGCCGGATATCAGCCTCGCCGGGATCCTGACCTCGGCGCTGCCCTCCGCCCAACGCCGCCATGCGCTGCGCGCCTGGTCGGGCACGACCACGCCCGATGCCGTCCGCGACACGCGCGACTTCATTGCCTCCGCGCACCGCCGGGCGATGAAGATGCCGGATGGTCCCCGCCGCTGGGCCGCCGTCGGCGAGGCGCTGCACTGCCTCCAGGACTCGTACTCGCCGGCGCACACCGATCGGGCCGGCGGACGAATCGTCCGGATGAAGCACTGGGGCCCGCTGGATGGACTGCGGCGCGGGCGGGCCGGCGCGCCCGCCCCCGATGAGCACGCCTTCCCGTCAGATGCCCGGGACAGCGTCTGGGTGAACAGCGTCCTGACCGATGCCGCCCACGCCGCGGTCGAGGCGAGCCGGCGGTACCTAGAGGCCGTGCTGGCCGCGGCGGACGTGCACCCGCTTCTCGTCGACCTGCTGGCCGGGCCGGATTGACCTACCGCCGATACTCTCGTCGTCCGGGATAGCGGCAACTTCGCGACGCTCTATCTACTACCCCGTTCCAACCTTGACACTCGCGCGGCCCGCGCCATAGACTCCGCCGGCCGGCAGCCTGGACGCTGATCGGCGGCCCATGTCCCAGTGGAGGCCAGCAACGAGACCCCGATGAGCGCTACGACCACCCTCTTCATGCACCCCCGGGCGGGTCTGCGCCTGCCCAATGGGAGGTCCGTGTCCATCGACGACTGACGCGATGGCGGCATTGCCGCCAGTAGAGGCGCCAGGCGCCGTGGACCGGATTCGGGTCCACGGCCTTTTGTTGCCCTTCGCACCTGCAAGGAACCGCACCGATGACCGCATCGATCAGCCAAGAGCCGATCACCCCAATCGAATCGATCCGGCGCGACCGACCGCCGGCCCTGCTGGTGGAGCACGTCACCAAGCGCTTCGTGGTTGGCCGCAAGCGCAAGTGGGTGGTGGCCATCAACGACGTCTCGCTGCGCATCGAGCGCGGCGAGATCTACGGCGTGCTGGGCGCCAACGGCAGCGGCAAGTCCACCTTCATCCGCCTGGTCAGCACCCTGCTGACCATCGACACCGGTCGCGTGGAGGTCTTCGGCAACGACATCGAGCGCGACGAGATGGCGGTCAAGCGCCTGATCAACCGGGTCAGCGTGGACGCCGCCTTCTTCAAGAAGCTGTCGCCCTTCGAGAACCTGGCCTACGCTGCCCGGCTGTACGGGATGCAGCCCGCGGCCGCGCGGGTCGAGGCGATCCGGATCCTGGCCCGGCTGGGGATCGCCGAGAAGCGCCTGGGCAGGTCGCTCGAGCAGATGAGCCGCGGGATGCAGCAGAAGGTGGCGATTGCCCGCGCGCTGCTGACCAGCCCGAGCCTCCTGCTGCTTGACGAGCCCACCACCGGGCTGGACCCGCGCTCCAAGCTGGAGGTCCAGTCATTCGTGGAGGAGCTGCGCGACAGCCACGACGCGACGATCGTGCTGACCACCCACGACATGGCCGAGGCCGAGCGGCTATGCGACCGGATCGCGATCCTGGACGGGGGCCGGATCGTGGTCGAGGACACCCCCGCCGCACTCAAGGCGCTGGTGGCGGCCGATCATGGGCAGCCGGCGACCATGGACGCGGTGTTCATGACCTACACCGGCAAGTCGCTCGACGACGACAGCGGCGACGACGAGGAAGAGGAGGAATAGACCGATGGCAATCCTGACACGCGACCTGAAGGCCTCGTTCGCCTTCGTCGAGCGCAACTTCAACCTGACCAAGCGCTACTGGGGCTGGGAGATCGCCTGGTTGGTCTACTCGGTGGCCGGGGCGCTATCGGTGAGCCTCATCGGGCGCAGCCTGGGGGACGAGCGGCTGCTGCTGGTGCTGGTCGTCGGCACCATCTTCTGGAGCTACATGGCCATCGTCTTCGAGTTCATCGCCGAGGCGGTCCAGTGGGAGCGCTGGGAGGGGACGCTGGAGTACACCTTCATGGCGCCCATCCGCCGCTACGCCCAACTGCTCGGCGCCGGCATCTATGCGGTCGTCTTCGGGCTGGTCCACACCGTGTTCGTGCTGATCGTGCTGGCGCTCTTCTTCGACCTCGACCTGGCGGCCGCCAACTGGGCGACCGTCATCACCTTCACCCTGTTGGGGACGGTCAGCTTCATGGGGATCGGGATCGCCGCGTCGGTGCTGCCGCTGATGTACGTGGAGCGCGGGGCGCAGATGGTCTTCGTCCTCCAGTCGCTGCTGCTGCTGGTATCGGGGGTCTACTACAGCGTCGACGTCCTGCCCGACTGGATGCAGGCGCTCAGCGTGCTGTCGCCCGCCACCTACGTGCTCGACGCGGTGCGCCACGGCCTGATTGACGGGGTTGGGGTCGGCCAGCTGCTGCACGACGCGTGGCCGCTGCTGCTGATGGGCGCCATCTTCATCCCGCTCGGGCTGTGGGCCTTCGGGCGGGCGGAGCGCTACGCCAAGCGCACCGGCAAGCTGAAGCGGGTGGGCTGAGGGCATGGACGATCGAGTCACGCTCCGGGCGCTGCGGTTGCCGGACGACCTGCCCGCGCTGGTCGAGATCGCGAATGCCGGGTTCGAGGCCGATGGCATCGAACGGCGCGTCGCCGAGCACGTTCTGGCCGGTTGGCTCGCGCATCCCTCCGAGCGGTTCGACGCCGCGCGCGATGTGTTGCTGGCCGAGGCCGCCGGTTCGCTGGTGGCGAATGCGGTGGGTGGCTGGGAGCAGGACAACGACGGCGGACGCAACTATGAGATCTGGTGCCAGGTCCGCCCCGATCAACGGGGGCGGGGGATCGGGCGCCTGCTCCAGGAGCGGATGGAGGCACACCAGCGCAGCCTGGCGGCCGCAGCACCGGCCGGGATCGAGCTGCGGCTGCAGTCGTGGACCGACGACCGCGAGATCGGGCGCGCGGCGCTGCTCGGGCACTTCGGCTACGTCCCGGTGCGCTGGCACGCGGAGATGGAGCGTCCGCTGGCCGACCTACCGTCCTCGCCGCTCACCGACGGCCTGGAGTTCCGTCCCGCCCGCGAGGAGCTGCTGCGCCGCTACTGGGAGGTGGACGTGGAGGTCTTCCGCGACCACTGGGGCGGGATCAACGACACGGAAACCGGCTTCACCCACTTCCGGGAGGACCCGCGCCGGGACATCTCGCTGTGGGCAGTCGTGCATGCCGGCGACGAGGTCGTGGCGCTGGCCTCGAACCGGATCGACCGGGTCGAGAACGAGAAGCTGGGCGTCAGCCGCGGCTGGATCAACGGGGTGGCGGTGCGCCGCGCCTGGCGTCGGCAGGGCGTGGGCAGCGCGGTGGTGGCCGAGAGCATGCGCCTGCTGTCCGCGGCCGGGATCGAGACTGGTCGGCTGGGGGTGGACACCGATAACCCGCACGGCGCCATGGCCATCTACGAGCGGCTCGGCTTCCGGCGGGTGGCCGGCGGGGCGGTCTACCGCAAGCCGTTGGAGGTGGACCGATGACCGACCGCGGCCGCCTGACCCTGCGCCCCTACCGTTCGGAGGACCTGCCCGGGATGGTCGCGATCCAAAACGCGGCCGATGCCGCCGACGGCCTGCGGGTAAACGTCAGCCTTGAGCAACTGGTGAACTGGTACAGCCGGGCCAACGAGCACTTCGACGCTGCGCGCGACGCCGTGACCATCGAGCGTGACGGGACGATGGTCGCCGTGGGCGACATCGAGTGGGTGGACACCACCGATGGGCTGCGCGAACTGCGCCTGGGCGGCCAGGTCGACCCGACCCTGCGACGGCAGGGCATTGGCCGCTGGCTGCTCCACCAACTGGAGGCGATGGCCATTGCCCGTGCGGGGGCGCTGCCGGAAACGGACCGACCGATGGTCTTCGGCTCGTGGAACCCGGAGGCGCGGGTCGGCGGCCGGATCCTGCTCGAGCAGGAGGGCTACGCGCCGGTCCGCCACTTCTTCGACATGCTGCGCCCGAGCATGGACGCGATCGTCGTGCCCGGGATGCCGGACGGGCTGGAGGTGCGCCCGATGGTCGAGGCCGACCTGCGCCGGCTTTGGGACGCCGACGTGGAGGCATTCGTGGACCACTGGGGCGGGTTCGACGGCTCGGAGGAGCGTTACCGGGCCTGGTTGCGAAGCCCCGATTTCGATTCCAGCCTGTGGGTCATCGCCTGGGACGGCGACGAGATCGCGGGTGGCGTGGTGAACAGCATCGACACCGCCGAGAACCAGAAGTTCGGGCGGGCCAAG
>JBKJYH010000153.1:0-2858 GCA_046715765.1 Candidatus Limnocylindria bacterium | reverse complement strand
CAAAGCGAACAACCCTGCGAATGCGAACAGCCAGCGCGACTCGAGCGCGCGCTGGTACTCCTCGCGCGCGATGACGCGGACACGGGCGGCGCGCCCGGGACGACGGGGCGTGCTCATCGGTGTCCCTCCACGAGATGGGAGCCGGCGACGCGGAGCTTGGCGGCCGGCTGGCCATCGAGCAGCCAGGCGAAATCCTCGCCCGGTAGGTCCAAGAGAAGCGTGCAGCGCACCGAGGCGCCGGGCGCGAGCGTGACACCCGCGAACCGGTGCTCGTAGCCTGAGAGCGCCACGCGCGCCGGCGCGCGGCCTTTGTGGTGAAGTTCGAGTGCCAGGCGCGAACCGAGCGGCACCGCGGTGTCCGCGGGCTCGATCCGCCCGCCGCGCACCGAAAGCACGAGCGGGACGAGCGCTGAAACCGGCGCGGGCACGGGTGCGATGGGTGGGGCCGGCGGGAGTCGGCGCACCGACGCGAGCGCCACCGCGAGCGCCAGCACGAGTGCTCCGAGCCAGGCGTAGCGGGAGTTCATGGCGTCCGATCCTCGCCGCGCACCACGCTCAGGAACAACTCCTCGAGCGTGGGGCGCTGCATATCCACCGATCGCATGGCGATTCCGGCGGTGCGCAGAGTGTCCAGCGCCTCGAGGAAGCGTCCCTCCTGCGACTCGATCACGATCGAGCGGCCGTTCAGCGCCGTGTGGATGATGCCACGATCGGCGAACAGCCGACGCGCGCGCTCCGAGGGCTCGGCCAGTTCCACCACCATGCGGGTGGCGCCCAGCTGCCGAGCGCGAAGCTCAGATGTGCTCTCGAGCGCGGCGCGGCGGCCTCCGACCAGGATGAGCACGCGGTCGGCGACGCGTTCGACCTCGGAGAGGAGGTACGAGCAGAGCAGAATCGTGCGCCCCTCCTGCCGGAGGCCCAGCACGAGCTGGCGGAACTCCCACGTGGCCTCGGGGTCGAGGCTCGCGGTGGGCTCGTCCAGTACCAGGAGCTGCGGTTCCCCGAGTAGCGCCTGCGCGAGCGACAGCCGCTGGCGGTAACCGCCCGAGAGCTCTCGGGCACGGCGACCGCCCATCTGCCCCATGCCGACGCGCGCGAGCGCGAGGCCCACCGCGTCCCGACCCAGGCCGCGCAGTTCGGCGAAGAACAGGAGCAGGTCGCCGATGCTCCGAGTCTCGGGGAATTCAGCTCGCTGCGGCACGTAGCCGAGCGCTTCGCGAGCGCGGGGGTCGCTTGGCGGGAGCCTCTTCTCGCCAAGAGCGATGCTGCCGGAGTCCGGACGCACAAGCCCGAGCAGGCACTTGAGCGAGGTGGTCTTCCCGGCGCCGTTCGGGCCGATCATCGCGAACGTCTCGCCCACCCTCACCTCGAAGCTCAGCTGGTCCACCGCGGCGATGGCGCCGTAGCGCTTGGAGATGGCCTCGACGCGGATCATGCGTGTCGCCCTCCACGGAAGAGCGCGAGCCCCGCGACCGCGGAGACCACGGCGAACAGGAGCGCGCCGGCCGGCGTGCGCACGGGCGGCCGCTCGACGGGCGAGGTGACAACGTCAGGCGCAGCCAGGTCCGGGGCGAGCGGGATGGGACGCACACTCGGAAACCGGTCCACCGCATCGCTCGGCCGGAGCGCCGGGAACACACGCTCGGCCACCGAGAGCGCCATGACCGCCGGACTCTGCGCGAGCACGGTGAGGTCGGGACTCCGCTTGGACAGGAACGAGAACGCGCTCACCGGCGTGTGCGTCACGTCGCTCACGCCGTCGCCGTCCAGGTCGTAGCCACCTGCCCCGCTCCAGTGATTGCCGGCCCGGCCGTCATCGAAGCGGTTGCGCGTGCGGCGCATGTCGAGCGCCACCGGGTAGTCGCACTGCACCACGTTGTTGCGCGCGAACACGTTGTCGGCGCACGAGGCGTAGAGCAGCACTCCCCAGCCGTCGTCCTGGAGCAGGTTGCCCTCAAAACGATTGCGGTTGGAGTTGTCGAGGAACACGCCAACGGTGTTGTCGATGATGCGGTTGCCGCGGAACATGCCGTCGGAGCAGTCCCTCAGCAGCAGCCCGTACGTGCGCGAGCCCTGATTGTGCGCGAACACGTTGTCCGTCACTTCCAGTTGGTTGGAAAACATGATCGCGCAGCCGGCGGCGTTGCGGGTGAAGCGCGAGCGCTCGAGGTGGCCCCGCTGGCAGTACATGGTGTGGAGCCCGTAGCGCGCGTTGTCGTGCAGCAGCGTGCGCTCGACGTGGGCGCCGTGCGCGAACGACAGGTAGATGCCGTCAGCGAAGCGCGTCACGCGCGTGCCCTCGATGCGGCCGTCGGCGGAGTACCAGAGGTGCACTCCGTTCCCGCCCGCCGACTCCATCGAGGCCTGCTCGAGCGACGTGTGCGGATTCATGCGACCCTCGAGGTCGCAGTCGCGCACGAGGAGCCGATTGGAGCGCTCGCCTACGATGCCGTAGTGCACGTCGCGCAGCACGAGCCGCTCGAGCCGCACGTCCTCGGAGAGCAGCACCTGGATCCCGGCATCCACGTCCATCGTGGCGGCGCCGCTCGAGCGGAGCGTCAAGTCCTCGATCACGGTGCGCGCCGATTGCACGGTGACGACGCTGCCGTGATGGCCACCATCCACGATCGCCCCGGGCGCGCCGCACAGCACCAGCGGTCGCTCGACTCGGAGCGGCCCCGCGTGCACGCCCGACTCGAGCCGCACGGTGTCGCCCACGGCGGCCCCGGTCAGGGCCCGCACCGCCGCGC
Source organism: Candidatus Limnocylindria bacterium (assembly GCA_046715765.1). Taxonomy (GTDB): domain Bacteria; phylum Chloroflexota; class Limnocylindria; order QHBO01; family QHBO01; genus JBKJYH01. The sequence goes on along the minus strand of JBKJYH010000153.1, from coordinate 108 downwards.
CCGGCTCGGTCAGCCTCTATGGAGCGGCCGGCGTGCTGCTGTCGTTGGCCCCGCCGGCCGACCGCAAGGCCACGCCGATCGGCGTCGGCAATCCGCGCACCATCATCG
>JBKJYH010000152.1:0-3546 GCA_046715765.1 Candidatus Limnocylindria bacterium | reverse complement strand
CCGGCGATGTTGGCGTTCGCCTCCTCGATGTAGAGGCGCAGCCGGGACCGGTGCTCGGGCTGATTGCCGATGTAGCCGTCAATCACGATCATCTCGCGCCCGGCGATGTACTCCGCCTGGAGCGCCGCCACCCGATCGCCCTCGCCGCGCGAGATGGCCTTGCCGGTGGTGATGGAGGGATCATCGGTCACCAGGAAGGTGGATCCGGCCGAGCGGCTGGTGGCGCGGCTCTGGACATTGTAATTCGCGAAACTGGTCCGCTTCGCATTCGGCATCCGTGCGGTCAGCTCCTGGAGCTCCGCCGCCGAAGGGTTGTAGCGGACGGATCGGGCGGTCGGGAGTGGTCGCCCCGCAGTGCCCAGCGGGGCATGGGCGGCACGGCTCTGAGCGAGCAGGCTCATGTGGTGGTCGTCTCCTTAGCGGCGGGCGGCATCGGATCGCCCGGCAGTGTCATGTTCAGGGTTGTGGGCATCGTAGCACCGCCAGATGGGGTGAAACCTTTGGCGCTGGTGGTGGCTCATGAAGGGTGGGCAACCAAATTTGCACCGATTACGAAGGACACACGACCGATGAACCTCTTCAACCGATTCCGAGACCTGCGCGGGGCGGCCGTTGCCGTTGCCTCCCTCTTCCTGGTGGCCGGGGCCGCGTTCGCCGGGCAGGCCGCGCTCGAGGACCCCAGCGGTCCCTCGCTCAACGCCGCCGAGTCCGAAGCCGAGCATGGCTCCGAGCAGCCCGAAGCGTCCCCCGAGCAGGACGAGCAGGGCGAGGACGAGGAGTCGCAGTCGGAGAGCGAGGACCAGAGCGGCTCGCCCGAGCAGGAGACCGAGGACGAATCCGAATCGGAGTCAGCCTCTGAATCACCCGATGAGTCCGGGGACGAGTCAGAGTCCGGGGACGAGTCAGAGTCGCCCGATGAGTCCGAGTCCGAAGACGCCTCCGAGTCGCCGGACGGGTCGAGTCACTGATCGCGGGACACCCTGACCGACCGTGGCGGGCCTGGCATGGCAGCATGCCGGCGTGGATGACCGGGGCGTGGCTGAGGCCGTGTTGGACGGAGACCGGGATGCCTTCCGGATCTTCGTCGAGCGCGAGCAGGGCGTCGTGTACCGGGCCTGCCTCCGCATCTTGGGACGGCCCCACGATGCCGAAGACGTGGCACAGGAGAGCTTCGTGATCGCTTACCGATCCCTGGGTGGCTGGCGCGGCGACGGCCCACTCGGCGCCTGGCTGTTGCGGATCGCAACTCGCCAGGCGTTCCGACGCCTGGGCCAACGGCGCGAAGCCGCAGAGCTCTCGCCGGACCTGCCGCTCGGTGCTCCCAGCTCCGACCCACTGGCGGCCACCCTGGCCGGGGAGCGGCAGCGAGCCGTGCGGCTGGCGGTCGCCGGGCTCGGGGAGCCGTACCGCGAGGTGGTCGCGTTGCGCTTCTTCGGTGAGCTGACCCTCGACGAGATCGCCAGTGCCACGCAGCGACCGCTGAACACGGTGAAGACGCATCTGCGCCGCGGGATCGAACGCCTGCGCCGGACACTGAGCGCTGAGGCGTTCCGATGACCCGCCGCGACTTCGACCCGTCCGAGTTGGGTGGCCAGCCGGTGGACCCCGGAGCCGCCGACGAACTCCAGCGCTACGCCCAGATGGCCGACGGTCAGGCCTCCTCGTCCTTCGTGGATCGGGTGATGGCCTCCGTCGAGCAGTCGCCGCCGCCCGGGCGCGGCATCTTCGGCTGGCTGCGCCTCCCTGCGGGGGGCGCGATGCGCGGCCTGGCCCAGGCCGCCGTGCTGGCCGGGGCGCTCGCGCTGACGGCCGGCGGGGTGCTGGCGGCCGGTGAGCTCGCGCGCTGGCTGCGCGGCTCGAACCTTGGCGGTTCGCCATCGCCGGCCCCCAGTGAGTCGTTCGTGCCCTCGCCGTCCGCTTCGCCGGAGAGTTCCGCGAGCCAGGATCCGGCTTCCCCGTCGGAAAGCGAAGACGAGCCGAGCGGCTCAGTCCCGGCCAGCGGCTCGACACCGCCCTCGCAGGCTGGTTCCGCGTCGCCTGCCCAGTCCGGGTCGCCCGCTGCCTCCGGAACGCCGGCCGCCTCCGGATCGCCCGATGACAACGAGACTGCGACGCCGCGCCAGAGCGAGACCCCGGAGCCGACCCCGAGTCCGACTCCGGGCTAGACGCCCAGACCCGTCAGCTGCCACAGGTCGCCGAACCAGGCGGACCCGTCGGTGCCACCGAACAGGAGCACTCGGCCGCGCTGCGCGTCGGCGACCAACTCCGCGCCGGAGCGCGCGGTGGGGCCCGCACCCGCCCCCGTCACCAGCCGCGCATCGCCGCCGGCGTCGTCCAGCCACCAGGCGTCGGATAGGCGCTCGCCGTCGAGCCCCTGGCCCCCGAAGACCAGCGCACCGGGGCCCCACGGGGTCACGGCGTACAGGTTGCGGTCCGGCGGCAGCGCGCCCGTGAGCGAGAGGCGCGACCAGGCGTTGGTGCCCGGCCTCGGGCCCACGCTCAACCTCCACAGGTCGCCCAGCGCCGTGATCCCGGTGGTCGTGCCGGCGTACAGGACCAGCCCGCCGTCATCGGTCCACCAGCAGCCATGCAGGCACCGATTGACCGGCACCTCTCCGCCTGGCGTCTCCTCGGTCCAGGCGTCGACGGTGAAGTCATACGCCCAGGTATCGGCGAAGCGCGCGCCCTCGCTGGTGAACCCGTGGCTGATCCAGAGCCGCCCATCGGGCCCAACAGCGGCGCAGCTCCCGTAGCGCGGGACCGGGGCCGCCCCGCCAGCCGGCAGCAACGACCACGCGTTGGCGGCCGGGTCGAAGGCCCACACGTCGTTGAAGAAGTCGTCCCCCGACTGCCCGGCGAAGAGCACCAGCCCGACGCCATCCACCCAGGCCGCGTTGTGGCCGAAGCGTGCGGGCGGCCCGTTGGGCAGGTCGACCTGCTCCCAGGCATCGGTCGACAGGTCGAAGGCCCACAGGTCGCCGAATACGGTGGATCCATCACGCCCGCCGAACAGGTAGGCGGTGGCTCCGTCGGGGGTCACGCTCCAGGTATGGTCCTCGCGCGCAGCCGGCCGCGGGCCGTCAGCCGGAAGCAGCGACCAGGTGGGATCGACAGGCGTGGCGACCGGCGTCTCCGAGGGCAGGCCGCTGGGGGACGCCGGTGGCGACGAGCCGCCCGGCCCCGACGCCCCGCCGGTCTCGCTCGGCGCAGCCGATGCCGAGGCACAGCCCGACAGAAGCAGGAGGGCAAGTCCGGCAAGGCGTATCCGCATGTTCCTCTCGGTGAACGGGTCACCGATCCTACTCGCGCAGCTCGCCGGAGGTTCGACCGCCCGTACACTGCCCCGCACATGACCGCTGCTGTCGCCCAACCGGTCCACCACTCCCACCGCGACGAACTCGACGCCGCGGTGAGTGAACTCGCCGCCCGCCGCGCCGCGTGGCTGGGAGTGCCGGTCTCGGCGAGGACCGCCCTGGTCGACGAGATGATCCATGACGTCGCCGTCGTCGCCCCACGCTGGGCCGCTGCCTGCATGGAGGCAGAGGG
>JBKJYH010000151.1:0-10397 GCA_046715765.1 Candidatus Limnocylindria bacterium | reverse complement strand
CGCCCGGCGTCGCCCCGCCGGATCCAGACGCAGCCGCCAGGCATGCACGAAGCGCTCGTCGCTCATCTCTCCGCGTCCTCGCGCAACCAACCCGCGGCCTCGACTGCGAAATAGGTGACGATGATGTCGGCACCCGCTCGGGCGATGGCCACCAGGCTCTCGAGTGCCACGGCGCGGCGATCGAGCCAGCCGTTCGCGGCCGCGGCGCAGATGGCGGCGTACTCGCCGCTCACCTGGTAGGCCGCGATCGGAACGTTGCTTCTTGCACGGGCAGCGGCCACGAGGTCGAGTGACGGGAGCGCGGGCTTGAGCATGACCATGTCGGCCCCCTCCGCCAGGTCGGCGTCGATCTCGCGCAGCGCCTCTCGCCCGTTGGCCGGGTCCATCTGGTAGCTGCGCCGGTCACCAAAGGCGGGAGCGGAGTCGGCGGCCTCGCGGAACGGGCCGTAGAAGGCGGACGCATGCTTGGCCGCGTAGGCCAGGATCGCGGTCTGGCCGTGTCCCGCCGCGTCCAGTGCGCCGCGAATGGCTGCCACCTGCCCATCCATCATGGCGCTGGGAGCCACGATGTCGGCGCCCGCCTCGGCCAGCGAAACGGCGGCACGGGCCAGGAGCTCCAGTGACGCGTCGTTGTCGACGGCTGCATCCTCATCGCTCCCGGCCAGGACCCCGCAATGCCCGTGGCTGGTGTACTCGCACAGGCAGACGTCGGCGATGATCACGAGTTCGGGGTCCGCCTGCCGCAGAATGCGGATCCCCTCCTGGACAATCCCGTCCGCGGCCCAGGCACCCGAGCCGCTGGGATCCTTGGCCGACGGCAGGCCGAACAGCAGGACCGATCTGACGCCCGCGGCCCGCAGCCGCCCAGCCTCTCCGGGCAGCGCATCAAGGCCCAGGCGGTCCTGTCCCGGCATGGCTCCGATCGGCTCACGACCAATGGCGTCGGCACGGATGAAGATCGGCTGGACGAGCATCTGCGGATGCAGGCGGGTCTCCGTGACGAGGCCGCGCAGGGTCGGTGTGCGGCGCAGTCGTCGGCCGCGCAATGCAAGGTTCAACGCGCTGCTGCGTTTCAGGCTGAGGCTCATGCCATCTCCTTCACGAGGTGGGTGTGAATGGCCTGCGCCAGCGCCGCGACGGTGTGCGTGGCTGCGACCACCGGAACCGCGAAGCCGGCGCGCCGCGCAACCCTGGCGGTCACCGGGCCGATGCAGAAGGCTGGCAGAGCGGTGGCACGCAGGGCCTCCGGCGGCGAGAGTAGGGCATGCAGTCCGCGCACGGTGGAGCCGCTGGTGAAGGTCACTCCGTCGAGCGGCTGCGCAAGTGCGGCGCGGATCTGGTCGCGCGATGCTGCTGGCCCCTCCACGGTTCGGTAGGCGACCACCTCCTCGACGAGCGCTCCGCCCCGCCGGAGTGCGTCGCGCAGGTCGGGCGTGGCTGCATCGGCGCGGGCCAGGACCACGCGTCGGCCTGCAACGTCGCCAAGCCCCTCGGCAATGGCAACAGTTCGATAGCGGCTGGGCACGTGGTCGACCCGCACGCCGCCTGCCTCCAGGGCCGCCGCGGTCGTCGGACCGACAGCTGCCACTCGGACGCCGTCCGGCACACAGCGACCGAGCGCTGCCAGGCGTTCCAGCAGCGCGGCGGCTCCGTTGACGCTGGTGATGACCAGCCAGGCGGCTCCGTCCAGCGATCGAATCGCGTCGTCGAGCGCGCCTCCGGGTGGGGTGGGGGCGATCCCCACCGTCGGCACGCTGATGGCACCTATCCCGAGCTCCGCCAGCAACGAGATCAGTTCGGCCGCTTGCGGGGCGGGGCGCGTTACCAGCAGGGTGGTCACCCGGTGGCCTCCCTGATCCGCGCTGCGGCCTCTGCGACCACGTCCTCGGGGCGGTCCGCCGGGCCCGTGACGTCGACGCGCGTGAATCCATTGCCGCCCTCGTACGCGGCGCGCAGACGGAGCTGGCCGTTCACCACCTCGGCCAGTGCCCCGAGCGGGGCCATGCATCCACCCCCAAGCGCCCGCAGCAGTGCACGCTCGGCCTGGACGGCCACCCTGGTCGCCTCGTGATCGAGCGGTGCCACGATCGCTGCCTCGCCGGCGCGGACCTGGAGCGCCAGTGCTGCCTGGCCGGGTGCGGGCAGCATGAGATCGAGCGGGAGCCGGTCGCCATCGAGAACGGGGACTCCAAGCCGGTCGAGCCCCGCGGCAGCCAGCAGCAGCGCGTCGTACTCGCCGACCTCCAGGCGCCGCAGACGGGTATCGACATTCCCGCGGATGGGATGTGCCACGAGGTCGCGCCTGGCCACCGCGAGCTGCGCAACTCGTCGCACGCTGCTGGTGCCCACGCGGGCGCCGAAGGGTAGTCCGTTCAGGCCCCCCGGCTGGCGGCTCACCAGGCAATCCCGCGGATCGGCCCGCTCCAGAATGGCACCCACCCTGAGGCCCGGATTCGACTCCGTCGGCAAATCCTTGAGCGAATGAACCGCGACGTCAATCCGGTCCTCGAGCAAAGCACGCTCCAACTCTCCGGTGAATTGCCCGTCGCCGACGACGATGTGCCCGGCGGGCCGTCGCTCGCTCATGGCATCACCAATGGTGCGGATCTCGACGAGTTCCACGGAGCCGATTCCCAACACCTCAGAGAGCGCCTCGAGGGCGACCTGTGCCTGGGCGATCGCGAGGCGGCTGCCACGGGTGCCGAGTCGCAAGGTGGTCGCGACGGTGCTCATTCGATCCCGAAGAGCTCCCGGACCCGGGCCGCGGCGTCGAGGCCCTCTCGCAGGCGAAGGGTTGGTCCATGCAGGAGCTCACCGAACATGGCGACCGTCATCGCTTTGACGGCGGCCGTCTGCTCATCGTCCAGGCTGTTCTTCTGGCGCAGGCGTTCGAAATGCCGTTGCCGCACCTCCTCCCCGCGGGCCCGCAACATGGCGATGCCATCGCCGTTGGCACGGACCTCCATCCATGCCGCGAATGCGCTTGCCTCGACGCGCGCCTCGTTGCGCAGGCGGCGCTCGACTTCGGCCGAGAGCCGGTGGGCCTCGCCGGCAGCCCCCAGCTGATCAAGATCCAGCAAACGGTCGCCAAGTTGTGCGGCGGCGTCCGCCGTCACGGCGCTGGGTGACGAGAGATCGACGACCAGGATACGCGTCCCGCCCAGGTGCCGCGGCTCGAGCCGCGCCGCGCCGCTGGTGGTCGCCATCGCCACGACGTCGTGGTGGAGCGGCGCCGCCAGGACGGCCGAGATGAGCGCGGCGCCATGACGCTCGGGGTGGGGTAGCTCGGCAACCAGGCGGGCAGCACGGTCACCGTTGCGGGACGCGACAGTGACAAACGCGCCGTCAGTGGCAAGGCGCGTCGCGAGTACACGGCCCATCTCGCCGGTGCCGACCACCAGAGCAGCGACCGGCCGTTCGAGCGACGAGTGTGTTCGTTCCTCGATCCATCGCATGGCGCGGTCCGCCAGCGAGCGGTCGCCGCTTGGTTGGGCGAATGACTGCACCCGCTTGCCGAATCGAATCGATCGGCGCAGGAGCTCATTCAGGACCGGTCCGGTCCGCCCACAGCTGAGTGCGGATCGATAGGCATCTCGCACCTGTCCGAGCACCTGCTCCTCGGCCAGGACCGCCGAGTCAAGGCCGCCGGCCACCAGCATGACCCGCTCCGCCGCTGCGAACCCCGACCTCCGCTCGAGCCTGCGCGACAGATCAGGCACGTTCATCGCAGGCCCGGCGACGGCAATCAACTCGACCCGGTGGCAGGTGTGCAGGAGCACGTTCTCGGCCAGGCCGTTGGCCACTGCGCCAAGCCTGGCAGCCAGCGCTTCGCGGCCGCCCGTGTCGTGGCTCCGAAAGGTGGCACTCAGGACGAACAGGCGGTCGAGCTGCGTGGCACCGTCTCCGGGGACCCCGCTCGGAAGGGGAGGGACCTGAAGCATGCGTGGGAATCCTCGTGTCCGGCGGTCTCTGAGCAGGTACGACAACCGCTGGGAGCGGCCAGCTGCGACGTCAAGCAGAAGCATACGGTTTCCTGTACTCACGGGCCTTGCTCGCTGCTTCGGGGCCTCGCACGTCAGGGCATTCCGCGCGGTGACCAGGGCAGACCCGGGGCGGTCAGGCGATCGGTGACGACACCTCCGGCGGATCCGCCTCGGCCCTGCGCCGGTGCTCGCGAAGGTGGAAGAACAGATCGAGGATCAGCTTGAGCGCCACCAGCACCAGCAGCGAGCCGACCGGCGAGCCGATCGTCGCGCTCAACGCCGCCCCCAGGATGATCGTCAGGTGCAGGATCACCAGCCTGCCGTAGGGCGCGAACATCTGCCCACCCGGCGACGCCGTCCGGTACTCCCCGCGTCCGACGTAGTTCGCCCGGTACGAGATGGCGTGGCTGACCGCAAGTGCCAGCGCGCCGGAGGCGACCAGTCCCCAATCCGGGCCTGGACTGATCGGTCCATCGCCAAGACCGCTCGTCATCAGCGGCAGGAAGATGACGACAAAGACGCCATGACCGAACCAGAAGGCGCCGTAGTGCAGGGCGAAGAAGGCGGCAATCGGTCGCCTGGCCATCGATTCGATCGACCGACCGTTGAGGCGCATCCGCCAGCCACCGGGCGCCAGGCTCCCTTCCGCGCGGAGGATCTTGGCGAAGTTGATCACCCCCACGATCCCGTTTTCGACCCAGTACAGGGTCAGGATCGTGAACAGGTCCCAGTCCCACCACAGAACCCCGGCCAGCGGCAGCAGGTTGGCGACGACCAACGCCACCACGGCCACGGCCGACGAGCCGATCCGGTAGGCCGTGATGAGGCGCTGCATCCGCAGACTGTAGCCGCGCCTCGTAGAATCCGCCGGTGGCAACGGACAAACCCCTGCCCATCCTGCGCGGCGAGAAGATCTGGCTGCGCGCCTCGGAGAAGGCCGACTTCACGACCGGGGTGGAGTGGATCGGCGACCGCGACACGGCGCATTTCCTCGGCCTGAAGTCGCCGATCTCGGTCGACGGCGCCGCCGAGTTCGCCCAGATGGTCCTCGCCCAGCAGGGGAAGACCGTCTTCTCGTTCTCGATCTGCCGGTTGGAGGACGACCGAAGCATCGGGAACGTGACGCTGCGCAACATCGATCGCGAGAATGGCGGGGCCGAACTGGCGATCGTGATCGCGGACAAGCCACTCCAGGGTCGCGGCTACGGCACCGACGCGCTCAACTGCGTGCTCGACTTCGGCTTCGGGGAGTTGCGCCTGGAACGGATCGAACTCCACGTCTTCGACTACAACCCGCGTGCGATCCGCTCGTACGAGAAGGCGGGCTTCCGGACGGACGTCGTGATGCGCCGCGCACGGTTCCACCGCGGCGCGCACCACGATGTGTTCCAGATGTCGATCCTGCGCGCCGATTGGGCAGCCCTGCCGCGCTCGCGCGCCTGGGACTACGCCTGAAGCTCAACCCGGGGGCAGCCCAATCAGGAATGTCGTCCCGCCCGAGCCGCTGGCCTCGACCCTGATCGTCCCGCGGCTGGCCGTCAGCAACTCGCGGGCGATGGTGAGGCCGATCCCGGCGCCGGCACCCGCGCGGCCCGCACGAGCCGGGTCGGCCCGGTAGAAGCGTTCGAAGACGTGCGGCAAGTCGTGGGCCGGAATACCCGGCCCGTCGTCGATCACCCGGATCTCGACCCCGGCCGCGGCCCCGGCCACCGCGGAGACCCGCACAGATCCCCCGAGCGGCGCGTGCTGTGCGGCATTGGTCAGCACGTTTCGCAGGGCGCGTCCCAGGTGCGACGGATCTGCGCGGACGGCAAGGCCCGGATCACCAGCCTCCACAGCCAGTGAGACGCCCCGCTCGCGGTACAGGCCGTCGAGTGACTGTGCCGCTGCGGCGAGGAGAGGTGCCAACTCCACGCGCTCCGGGCGAGCCTGCAGCGGTGCCGCTTCAGCGAGGGCCAGCTCCCCCATCTGGACGATGACGCTTCCCAGGGCATCCGCGGACGCGCGGGCCGACTCGAGTTGCGCGGCATCGGCCGGCACCACGCCGTCGATCATGGCCTGCAATTGCGACTGGAGGACGGTGGCCGGGGTGGCCAGGTCGTGGGCCATGTCGCTGGCCGCCCGCCGCCGCAGCATCTCGGATCGCTCCAGGCGAGCGGCCATTGCGTTGAAGGCGCCGGCCAGTTCCTGCGATTCTCGATCTCCGCCGCCGACCACCCGGGCACCCAGCTCTCCCGATTCCAGTCGCTCGGCAGCGTCCGCAACCTCGCGGATCGGGCGAGTGGCGCGTCGCGCGATCAGCACGGCCAGCCCGGCAATCAGCACCACTGAGACGAGGCCAACCAGCACAAGCGCGATGTTGAAGATGCGCAGGAACGGACGGTCTGCGCCGGGCGACGGCACGCTGGCCGTCACGCTCCCCATCGGCCTGCCGTCCACGATCACCTCCGAGCTCAGTTCTCGGGATACGACGCCGCGCGGAAGCGGCGGGCCCAGTTCGAGCAACATCTCTCCGGCTGGACCGCGCACCGCGACCGGCGCACCCAAGCTGTGGGATAGCCGCGCCAGAACGCTCCGTGCTTCCCTCAACGACCCGCCCTGGCGCAGCACCTCGGCCAGCGCATCGGCGGCAGCCTGGAGCTGGTCCGCCTGCTGGGCACTCACCACGTCCTCGAACGAACCGCTCACCACGCGATTGACGACCACGCCGGCCACCAGCAGGACGGCCAGCACCGCCACCGACAGGATCAGTGCCAGCCGAAGACTGAGCGAGATCCCTGCGCCGGCCGTGCGAGTCGACCCCTTCATGCCGGGTGCACTTCGGCGACGAGGCGGTACCCGCTGGCCGGGACGGTCTCGATCAGCCACGGCGCGCCTGCGTCGTCGCCCAACTTGCGCCGCAGATTGGCGACCTGGACGTCCACCACTCGCTCGTAGACCTCATCGGGCCGACGGGCGACCGACTCGAGCAGTTGCTCCCGGCTCAGGACGCTCCCCGGGCGCCTAGCCAGCGCCACCAGCAGGCCGCACTCGCCGGGAGTGAGCCGCCCGGACGACCCATCGGCCAGCGTGTAGCGCCGCGACCCGGTGTCCAGCGTCAGCCGACCGTCGCCGAGCGAGATGATCGGCTCGGCCACGGAGCCGCTCTCCGGTCGAGTGCGGCGCAGGATTGCCGCGACTCGCGCGGTAAGCTCGTGCGGATTGAACGGCTTGGCCAGGTAGTCGTCGGCACCCAGTCGCAGGCCAGCGATTCGCTCCGCATCGGTGCGCTTGGCGGAGGTGATCAGGACCGGGACCGGACCCGCGTCCCGCAAGGCATGCAGGACGGCCTCGCCCTGCATGCCGGGCAGCATCAGGTCCAGGATCACCAGGTCGGCCCCATCGGCGTCGAAGGCGGCAAGGGCGCTCGGCCCATCGCCGGCCTCGGTCACCTGGTGCCCGTCGCGCTCCAGGTAGAGGCGCAGCAATCCGCGCAGCTGCAGCTCATCCTCCACGATCAGAATCCGAGCCCCACTCATTGCGCGCATCCTATCCGGGCACCGATTCAGAGAATGTGAAGACCGATCGGGCCGATCTTGACCCGATCTTCACGGCGGCGTCCCAACCTGAGTTCCATCAGGTCGCATCAAGCGACGACATCGCAGAGGTACCACACCCATGAAGTCGTTCAAATCACTCGGCTACGCTGGCGGCCTCGTAGCCGCTGCCCTGTTGGGAGGCACCCTGATCAGCGCGGTGGCGGCGGCTCCGGGCGCGTCGCCGTCCACCGGTTCCACCGCCGCCAACGAATCCGGGGAGGCCGGAGGGTACTGCACCCTCTGGCGCGAGACCTTCGCCTCGGAGCTGGGCGTATCGGTGGATGACCTCAACCCCGCCGCCAAGGCGGCGAGCGTTGCAGTGGTGGACCAGTTGCTGGCCGACGAGAAGCTCAGCGCCGAGGCCGCAGAGCGGATGAAGAATGCGATCGAGTCGTTCGAGGGCGACGGCTGCCGGATCTTGGGTGGTTGGATGCATCGTCTCGGCGGGCACGAGTTCCGGGCCGACGCGCGGCACGGCCTGCTCGATGCAGCCGCCACCGCGCTGGACATCGACCCGTCCGCCCTGATCGAGGCGCTGCGTTCGGGCGACTCGCTGGAGGATATCGCGGCGGCACAGGGCGTCGCGTATTCCGACGTTACACAGGCCATCCTGGCTGCAGTCACCGAGGAGCTGGCCGCAGCGGTCGAGTCGGGCCGGATCAGCCAGGAACGCGCCGACGCGATGATCGCGAAGCTGACTGAAGCGCTCGAAAGCGGCGAATGGCCGCCGGCCCTCGACGGTCCGAGGGGCGGCCATCACCGCAGCTTCCCCTTCTTCGGCGGGCCTCGCGACCAGACTCCCTCGTAACCACCCCTCGTCGCGTACTCTTCGGTTCATGACCAAGATCGGCTATGCGGCCATGCTCGAGCAGTTCCACCCCACCGAGCTGCTGGGCTGGGCCGAGCAGGCCGAGGCGGCCGGCTTCTCGGCCGGCTTCCAGGTCAGCGAGCACTTCCATCCGTGGACTCCGCAGCAGGGTCAGAGCGCGTTCGCGTGGAGCTTCATGGGCGCGCTCGGCCAGCGCACCTCGCTCCCTTTCGGGACGGCGGTCACCTGCCCCGGATTCCGGTATCACCCGGCTGTCATCGCGCATGCCGCCGCCACCCTGGGCGCCATGTACCCGGGCCGCTTCTGGCTAGGCCTGGGCGCCGGAGAGGCGCTGAACGAGCACGTCATTGGTGGCGAGTGGCCGGAGATCGGCGTGCGCAGCGCCATGCTGTTCGAGGCGATCGAGGTCATCAGCAAGCTGTTCAGCGGCAAGGTGGTGAAGCACGACGGGGAGTACTTCACGCTCGAATCGGCGCGGCTGTACACCATCCCAGAGAAACCTGTGCCGATCCTGGTGGCCACCGCCGGCCCGATCAACGCCAAGCGCACCGGCAAGTTCGCCGACGGGATGATCACGGTCGGCGCAGCGGACGAGAAGATCCGGATGCTGTGGGGCAAGTTCGCCGAGGGCGCGCGCGAGGCCGGCAAGGATCCCGACGCGATGCGCACCCAGCTCCAGGTCCACCTGTCGTGGGCCTCCACCCAGGAGGAGGCGGAGCGCAACGCGCTGGTCGAGTGGCCCAACGGCGGCATGCCGTTTCCCAAGCAGGACATCCGCAACCCCGAGGACTTCGAGAACATGGCCAAACTCGTCCGCCTCGAGCATTATGCGAACCGGATGCTGATCAGCGCCGACCTCGAGGTGCACGCGGCAGCGCTGCAGGGATTCGTGGCGATGGGATTCGACGAGATCTACCTGCACAACGTCGGCCGCAACCAGGCGGAGTTCATCGCGGCCTTCGGCGAGAAGGTGCTCCCCCAACTCAAACTTGGTTGACGGGAGTTGCCGGGCTCAGCTAAAGGGCTTGAGCACCATGTCGGCGATGATCGCGATCAGCATCCCCACGTCGAGCGCCAGCAGCGCGATGCTGCGGCGGTCGCTGAACGGGGCCGGCAGGACGTCCGCGTGGTCACCCGCCATGCCATCGACAGCGGCACCGACCCGCTTCAGCCACGGGCTGATGATCAGGCTCCCGCTTACCACGAGTCCGGTCGCCAGCAGGTAGGCGATCACCAGCCACGGAGTCAGCGGGTCATAGCGATGGACGAAGATCGCGGCAACGCCCAGCCCGATCCCGAGGGTGAAGGTGATGGGGATGAGCCGTTCATACCGGCGAAACGCGGAGAGCATGCCCCGCATCGCGACTAGGTCTCGAGAGCGCGCGCTCAGCCAAAGCCACGCCATCGCCCCATAACCCAGAGCCACGGCAGTGAACATGGTCAGCACGTGCAGGAACACGAGGTAACGCATTGCTCGGTTGCCTCTACTCCACCGACTCCGAGACCGAAGCGATTCCCTGCCCGACCCCGATGCACACTCTACTCCGCGGCCTCCCAGACCGAGGCGATCCCCTGGCCCACTCCGATGCACATGGTCGCCAGGCCGTAGCGCGCGCCGCGTCGCCGCATCTCATGGAGCAGCGTCGCCACCAGCCGCGCGCCGGACGCCCCCAACGGGTGCCCCATGGCGATGGCGCCGCCGTTGACATTGACCCGCTCAGGGTCCAGGCCCAACTCACGCATGCACGGCAGGGCCTGGGCAGCGAACGCCTCGTTGAGTTCCACCAGATCCATGTCCGCCACGTTCAATCCGGCGCGTTGCAGCGCGAGGCGCGAGGCGGGAATCGGTCCCAGGCCCATCGTCGCCGGGTCCACACCGGCTACGGCGGAGGCCAGCATCCTGGCCATCGGTCGCAGCCCGAGCTCGCGGGCACGGGCAGCCGAGGTGACCACCAGCGCGGCGGCGCCATCGTTGATCCCCGATGAGTTGCCGGCCGTGACTGAGCC
>JBKJYH010000150.1:0-2566 GCA_046715765.1 Candidatus Limnocylindria bacterium | reverse complement strand
ATCGAGTGGCTCTTCAACCGCGGCCCGTTCCAGCTCGGCGGCGGGTCGGACGTGGTGAACGCCACCTCCTGGACGGCGCCGAACGGATACGCGGTGGACTGGGTCCCGTCGATGCGATCCGTGATCGACTTCTCCGACCTCGACGCCAGTCGGTACGTGAACCTGACCGGCGCCTCGGGCCATGCATTCGACCCGCACTACGACGACCAGGCCGCGGTGTGGACAGCCGGTGAAACGATCCCCTGGCCGTTCAGCGCCGACGCGATCGAGGCCGCAACCGTGGATCTGCTGGTCCTCCAGCCCGAATAGCGCCCCTGCCCGCCCAGCCGGGTATCAGTCCGGCGGGGCTGGCTGCACCGGCAAGTCGTCATAGCGGCGCCAACGGTAGATCAGGGTCGAGGCGGTCCAGCTCACCACGAAGATCACGATGATCGCGATCCCGATCCACGCGAAGCCCAGGTCCGCCACCGCGTCCCAGATCCCCCCGCTCAGCCCGGCCCGGTCCCCGATGATCGAGAGGACCTCGATCGCTCCGATCGCGAACGCGACCAGGACCGACACGAGGGTGATGTTCATGTTGTACCAGAGCTTGCGAATCGGCCTCACGCAGGCCCAGCCGTAGGCGCCCAGCATCAGGACCCCGTCGGTCGCGTCGATCAGCGACATGCCTGCGGCGAACAGGAGCGGCAGCACCAGGATGGCCAGGATCGGCGCCTGGTTGGCGCCCGATGCCGCGGGGTTGCAGTAGGAGCGTCAATTTAGCGCGGCCCCGAGGAGCGGGAGCCGGAGCGGCCGTTTGCAGGTGGAGCAACTAACTACGAGGCAACGCCCTCTGCCTGTGGGGATCTTGCGCCCCACGCAAACGACCACCAAACAAAGGCCCGAATCGAGGCAGTTCCGTCCGAATCGGGGCCCTGCCTCGTAGATATGTGCTGGTGCTGCAAACGCCCGGAACCGATGTCCGGAGTCCGAGCGCGTTTGTACCCCGACATCGCCAGGCTCGCCGGGTCGATAAATCCCCGTGCGTTGACCGACCGCTCGCACCGCGGCCGTGCCCCACACCCGGACGTGAACCTGCCCGCCCGTCGCGGGGCAGAATAGGGACGTGCCATCCCTCCTGGCCCGCGTCCGGCTCTTCATCTTCGAGCACTTCGCGGAGCATGCCGCGCCACCGGTCGTGGAGCAGGTCATGACCGAGTTCCGGCTGACGCGAGACGAGGCGAGCGACGTCCTGCGCGAGCTGGAGGCGGCGCGCCACATTGCGTTGGTGAAGGGCACGGCCCGGATCCTGATGGCCTTTCCCTTCTCAGCCATTGCCACCCCGTTCCGCGTTACGGCCCGCGGGCGCACTTGGTTCGCCAACTGCGCCTGGGACGCGGTCGCCTTCCACGCCATGCTGCGCGAGGCTGACGTTCAGGTGGACTCGTTCTGCAACCACTGCGCCGAACCGATCCGGATCGAGATGCGCGACGGTCGGGCGGTCGGCGTGGACCCGCCCGAAGCGCTGGTCTACCTCGCGCTGCGCCCCACCGAGTGGTGGGCCGACGTCACCATCACCTGCTCCAACACGATGGTCTTCTTCTCCTCGCCGGCGCACCGCGACGCATCGGCCATGTGCGTGCCGCCCAACCGATCCGCCTCGCTCACCCCCGACCAGGTCCATGCCTTGAGCGAACCGATCTACGCGGGCAAGTTCGACCTGGACTACGCGCGTCCGGGGAAGCAGGAGTTACTCGATCACTTCGCCGCCATCGGGCTCACCGGCGAGTACTGGACGCTCTGAGGGAGCGGCGCTCCGGGTCCCCTGCCGAATTCACACCAGGTGACCATCTCATGGCGCGCTTGGCTCAGATTCACACGGGGCGGCCAAGTGACGCGGCGAATCCGTCAGATTCACGCCGGGTGACCATCTGGATACCGATGCGGAGGGTCGACCACTTCAATGGTCGCGTCATGTGAATTCGGCAGGTTCGACGCGCGTCGGCCCGACCGGTGTGTGGGGACCGGTCCCGCCTGCGATTGTGGCCATCGCCCCTATCCGAAGAACTCGGTGATGGCCGCTGTGTCGTCTGAGAAGGCCCAGCGCTCGCTGACCAGCCCGTCGCGCATGTGATAGATCTCGGCGGTGCGATAGGTGAGCGTCCGCTCGCCGCGGCGCATGGTCGTCTCGACCAGGCAGACCACGTGGTCATCGTTGGCGAGCACATCGTGGGTCGTCTGGCCCACCCACTCCCAGTCCGCCTTGCCGACCCCGCTGCCGAGGCTGGCAACCATGGCCGCCTTGCCGCGGTACGGTTCCGATCGGCCGATCACGTGCCAGACCACGTCGTCGGTGACCATGTCGGCCGGGGTCAGCGAATCGTCGTTGTCCCAGTCGCGGACGATCTTCGCGTTTGGATGCTCGTCCATGGTGCGGTTCCTCGCCTGCGGCACGCTCGCTCGGCCCGGTCCGGGGTCGGCGGCCCAGCGCGGAGCCTACGTCCGCTCCACGTTCGGAACAAGCCCCAGCGGACCCAACTCGTCGCGTAGGGCGGCCAGGTCCGGGTCATCGGGCGCCGATGTAGCC
>JBKJYH010000149.1:0-2535 GCA_046715765.1 Candidatus Limnocylindria bacterium | reverse complement strand
CCGGAGGGCTGATCGGGACCTCGGCCTGCCTGGGCGGGGAAGTGGCCAAGCGCCTGGCCGATGGCGACGAGCGGGGGGCGGAGAAGGCGGCCGACGAGTATCGGTCGATCCTGGGCGACGGCAACTTCTTCATCGAGGTACAGCAGCACGGGGTGCCCGACCAGGCTCGGGTCCATCCGCAATTGGTGAGCCTGGCCCGACGCATGAACCTGCCGCTGCTGGCCACCAACGACACCCACTACACCGTCCAGGAGCAGGCCGAGCCCCACGACCTCCTGCTCTGCATCGGGACCAGCAGCAACCTGGATACGCCGGGGCGGCTGCGCTTCGAGACCAACGAGTTCTACCTGAAGAGCCCGATGGAGATGCGCCGCCTCTTCGGCGGCGAACTGCCCGATGCCTTCGACAACACCCTGCGGGTGGCCGAGATGGTGAACCTGCGGCTCGAGTTCGACCAGCTCCGGCTGCCCCACTTCCCGGTGCCCGATGGCGAGACCGCCTCCTCGTGGCTGCGCAGCGAGTGCGAGGGGGGAGTGGTGGGGCGGTACGGGGAGCCGCTCTCCGACGCGGTTCGGAGCCGGCTGGAGTACGAGTTGGGAATCATCGACCGGATGGGCTACGCCGGCTACTTCCTGATCGTGGCCGACTTCACCCGCTTCGCCCGGGAGCAGGGGATCATGACCACCTGCCGGGGCAGCGCCCCGGGGAGCGTGGTGACCTACTCGCTGGGGATCACCCCGGTTGACCCGATCGCCTACGGGCTCCCCTTCGAGCGCTTCCTCAACCCCGACCGGGTGACCATGCCCGACATCGACATTGACTTCGCCGACAACCGGCGCGACGAGGTGATCGAGTACGTCACCCGCAAGTACGGCGACGACCGGGTGGCACAGATCATCACCTTCGGGACGCTGGGCGCCAAGGCCGCCATTCGGGACGTGGGCCGAGCGATGGGGCTGACCTACGCAGAGGCGGACCGGGTCGCCAAGGCGGTCCCCACGGAGCTCAACATCAGCCTCGACCGCGCGGTCGAGACCTCGCCCCAGCTCCGCGAGCAGATGGCCGCCGACGAGCGCGTTGAGAAACTGATCAGCGTCGCCCGGCAACTGGAGGGGGTCGCCCGCCACGCCAGCACCCACGCGGCGGGAATCGTGATCAGCCGTGAGCCGCTGACCGAGATCATGCCGCTCCAGCGCGCCACCGACGGGCGGACCACCATGACCCAGTACGAGATGCACGCCTGTGAGTCGCTGGGTCTGCTCAAGTTCGACTTCCTGGGCCTGATCAACCTGTCGATCCTGGCCGATGCGGTCGAACTGATCCGGACCCATCGCGGGGTGGAGGTGGATGTCGACGCGCTCCCATTGGACGACGCGAAGACATTCGCGCTGCTCTCCACCGGTGAGACGACCGGCATCTTCCAGCTCGAGGGCTCGGGGATGCGTCGCTACGTCAAGGACCTCAAGCCGACCGAGGTGCGCGACCTGGCGGCGATGGTCGCCCTCTTCCGCCCCGGCCCGATGGCCAACATCCCGGCGTACATCCGACGCAAGCACGGCCTCGAGCCGGTGACCTACCTGCACCCTTCCCTGGAGCCGGCCCTGCGCGACACCTACGGGATCTTTGTCTACCAGGAAGACATCATGACCGCCGCCATCGCCATGGCCGATTACACCGGGCCCGAGGCGGACAACCTGTGCTACGCCATCCGCAAGAAGAAGGAATCGGTCCTGCGCGAGCACGAGGCCAAGTTCAAGGCCGGCGCCAAGAAGAAGGGGATCCCCGCCTCGGTGGTGGAGCAGGTCTTCGCCGCCTTCGAGCCGTTCGCGCGGTACGGGTTCAACAAGGCGCACGCCACCTGCTACGGGCTGATCGCGTACCAGACCGCCTACCTCAAGGCCAACTACCCGGTCGAGTTCATGACGGCGGTGCTCAACGGCTTCCGCGAGCGCGCCGAGAAGGTGGCAGCAGTGGTGGCCGAGTGCCGCCGGCTGGGGATCGCGGTCCGCCCGCCGGACGTGCAGCGGTCCCACGCCCTGTTCACGGTCGAGACCGATACCGATGGCACCTCCGCCATCCGCTTCGGGCTGGCTGCGGTCAAGAACGTGGGGGAGGGCGCGATCGATACCCTGGTCGCGGCCCGCGAGGGGCGCAGCGCGTCGGTCGCGGATGGGGTGGCCGCCTTCGGGGTCGCGGAGTCCGGGCCGTTCCGCTCGCTCGATGACCTGTGTCGCCGGGTGGAGCTGCGCACCGTCTACTAGGGGGTGGTCGAGTCGGTGATCAAGGCCGGCGCGATGGCCGCGCTGGGCACGCCCGGCGCGCTGCTCGCGCACCTCGACGCGGCGCTCGAGAGCGGCACCCGCCACCAGCGGGACGTGGCAGCGGGGCAGGGGACCCTCTTCGACCTGTTCGCCGCGCCCGAGCCGGTGCACGTCGCGGTCGTCGATGGCGCCCAACCGCTCACTGCCGACGACGAGGTCCCTCGTCGCGAGCGCCGGCGCTGGGAGAAGGAGTTGCTCGGCCTGTACCTGTCCG
>JBKJYH010000148.1:0-3799 GCA_046715765.1 Candidatus Limnocylindria bacterium | reverse complement strand
GGCGACTACCGCGCCCTGCTGGCCGAGCGGCGTGGCTATGCCGGCACCCCCGGTCCGATCCTCGACGGAGCCGGTCAGCGAGTCGGAACGCATTCCGGATACGCGCATGTCACCGTCGGTCAGCGTCACGGGCTGGGCCTGGCAACCGGCGAGGCCCTCTATGTGCGCGAGGTCCGGGCGGCCGACAACACGGTGGTGGTCGCGCCCCGCGCCGGGCTGGCCGCCTCTGCCTTCCGCGCCGATAGGCGTCACTTCGTCGCCGGCGACGCGCCGGGCGCGCATTTCGAGGCGAGCGTGAGGATCCGGCACCGGGCGGCCGACGTGCGGGCCAGCATCACGCTTGACGGAAAGGACAACCTGCTGGTCGAGACTGAGACCCCGGTCTGGGCACCCGCCCCGGGCCAGTCAGCGGCGCTGTACATCGGTGATGAATGCATCGGCGGCGCGCGCATCGCGCGCGCGATCTGAGCCATGAGCCCGTGGCCGCTCCTCGTGGCGCTGGTGGCGGCGATGAACCTCGGAGCCTTCGTCGCGCTGCGGGGACGCTGGGGCCGGATCGCTCCCGCGCTGGCGGTCGCCGCCCTGTTTGGCGCGGCACTGGGCGAGGTGGTCGGGGCGCGCACCGGCCTGGAGGTCTGGCGCATCGGCGACTTCAGTGCCGGCGCGGCATCGGTCGGGGCTGAGCTGGCGATGCTCGTCACCGTCCTCCTCTCGAACCTGGGTCCGTCCCGCCGCGACGAGCCGTCCGCCCCCCGGTAGAATCAACCGACCGTGGGGCACGAGGACGACGCAATGCGAGACTCCGGGTTCGGCATTTTTCTGGCCGGTGCCGTCATCGGCGGATTGATCGGGGCTGCGATCGGGCTGTTGCTCGCGCCCTCGAGTGGCGAGCAGTTGCGCGGCCAGGTGGGCGAGTTCGTCGACGGTCAGCGCACGGCCCTGGGCGAGGCGATCAGCGAGGGGCGCGCCGCAGCGGACAAGGCGCGCGCCGAAATGCTCGGCGCAGACGCCGACACGGCCGCCGCGGAGGGGGCCGGCTCCTGACCGCGTCCCATTTCGACGCAGGGCAGGGGATCGAGAGCCGGTGGGTGCCGGCTCTCATGGTGATCCAAGGATTGAGCCAGGGGTCAGACCGATGCAGCCGATGAACGCAGCCGACATTCGCGAGCGATTCCAGCGCTTCTTCGAGGCGCGCGGACACACCCGCGTCCCGCCCGCACCCCTGCTCGCCCGCGACGACCCGACGCTGCTCTTTGTGAACTCGGGAATGGTCCAGTTCAAGCGAGTGCTGACCGGCGAGGAGCAGCGGCCCTACCGCCGCGCGGTGGACGCCCAGCCCTGCCTGCGGGTGGCGGGCAAGCACAACGACTTCGAGGAAGTGGGGCGCACCCCCCGCCACCAGACCCTGTTCGAGATGCTCGGCAACTGGAGCTTCGGCGACTACTTCAAGCGCGAGGCGATCCACTGGGCCTGGGAGTTCCTGACCACCGAACTGGGGATCCCCGGTGACCGGTTGGCCGCCACCGTCTACACCGATGACCACGAGGCGTACCGAATCTGGACAGAGGAGATCGGTCTGCCACCGGAGCGAATGGCGCGCTGGGGGAAGATCGAGGCGGGCGACGACCACAACTTCTGGGCGATGGGCGACACCGGACCGTGTGGGCCGTGCAGCGAGCTCCATTACGACCGTGGGGCGCACCTGAGCGAGGGTCCCGAGTGCATCCCGGATCACTCCGAGACCTGTCCCCGCTGGCTCGAGTTCTGGAACCTGGTCTTCATGCAGTACGACCGCTCCGCCGACGGCACGCTCACGCCCCTGCCATTCCAGAGCGTCGACACCGGCATGGGCCTCGAGCGCGTGGCCTCGATCCTGCAGGGCGTTGACAGCAACTACGCGACCGACCTGTTCACCCCGATCATCGATCGGCTCGCCTTCCACCTTGGCCATCGCCCGGAGGAGGTGCAGGCCGAGCGCTTCAGCTACCAGGTGGTGGCCGACCACTCCCGGGCGATGACCTTCCTGATCGCGGAAGGGGTCGCCCCGGCCAATGACGGCGCGGGCTACGTCCTGCGCCGCATCATCCGCCGCGCGGTGCGCCACGTCCGGCTGATGGGCATCCCCAAACCCGTGCTCGCGGAGACCTGTGCGGCAGTGATCGACCTGATGGGCGATGCGTATCCGCAACTGGTTACTGAGCGGGACAGGATCCTGGCCGAGGTCCAGGCCGAGGAGCGCAAGTTCGCCCACACCCTGCAGACGGGCAGCTCGCGACTGGCCACGCTCGTGGCCGCGGCCGGCGCCGACGGGCGGATCTCAGGCGACGAGGCCTTTCGGCTACACGACACCTTCGGCTTCCCGATCGACCTTACGGTGGAGATCGCCGCCGAGAGCGGGGTCGAGGTCGACCGCGCCGGGTTCGACGCCGCGATGGCCACCCAGCGCCAGCGATCGCGCGGCGAGCGTGGGGCGCGCTTCAGCGCGGACTCGGCCCTGGAGGGGCTGTCGAGCACCTTCATCGGGTACCCGAACCAGACCGATGCGGAGGGCGTATCCGTGATCGGGCTCGCCAGCGTGGACGGCGTGACCCAGGTCGTCCTGGATCGGACTCCGTACTACGCCGAGGGCGGCGGCCAGATAGGTGATCGCGGCCAGCTCGTTGGCGAGCGCGGAAGGATGACCGTGCTGGACACGCAGTCCGTGGGCGAGGCAATCGTTCACCTCGGGGAGTTGAGCGGCGAGCTGCGCGTGGGTGACGCGCTGACGGCTCAGGTGGATCCCGAGCGACGCTGGGCGACAGCGCGGAACCACACCGCCACCCACCTGTTGCATCGGGCACTGCGCAACGTGATCGGCGAACAGGCCAAGCAGGCCGGCAGCTGGGTCGGGCCCGATGGCCTGCGCTTCGACTTTCCCGGCTCGGGGGCTACTCCGGCCGAGGCGCTGCGCCGGGTTCAACACCTCGTCAACGAGCAGGTTCGGCGCAATGCACCGGTCACCCCGCGCGAGATGGCCCTGGCCGACGCGCAGGCGCTGGGCGCGGACATGTTCTTCGGGGAGAAGTACGTCCCGGCCGCTGTGCGGGTGGTGGAGGTCGAGGGCTTCAGCCGGGAACTGTGCGGCGGGACCCACGTGGCGAGTACCGGCCAGATCGGCTCGTTCCGGATCGTGGCGGAGTCCAGCATCGGGGCCGGCCTGCGCCGGATCGAGGCCGTCAGTGGCGCTGGCGCCGACGAGTTGATCAGCCGGCGTCTCGAGGCGCTGTCAGCGACTGCTCGACTGCTTGGCGTTCCCGATGAGCAGGTCCCGGCCCGGGTGGAGGCGCTCCTCAGCCGACCGCGGGAGGCGGGGAAGGCGCCCGCGTCCACCCCGACCCCGGAGGCCGCAGCGATCGACCCGGCCGCGGTCATCGCACGCGGAAGCATGGCCGGTGAGACGCGAGTGATGGTCGAGCGGGTGGCCGGGGCCGACGCCGCCGCGCTGCGCGCGCTGGCCGATGCGGTGCGCGGGATGACCGGGCGATTCGCGCTGGTTGCCGCCGGCGATGCGGGCGGCCCCAGCCTGCTGGTGGCGGCCAGTCGCGATCTGGCGGCCGAGGGATTCGACGCGGTGGCGATCGTTCGGGGAGCCGCGGCACTGGTCGGAGGCGGCGGCGGAGGACGGGCGGACCTGGCCCAGGCTGGCGGCAGGGATGCGTCGCGCCTGGACGACGCGCTGCGCGAGGCAGCCCGACTGACGGTCGAGGCGCTGCGAACGCTCGAGGGCGGCTGAGGCCGGCCCGCGCACGATGATGGGCAC
>JBKJYH010000147.1:0-3119 GCA_046715765.1 Candidatus Limnocylindria bacterium | reverse complement strand
ACGAAGCATTCGGCGTCGGCAGCGTCGGGCAGCACCACCACCGCCACCGCCACCACCGTCATATTGCCCGAGAATCTCGACGCGGGTTCACGCGCGCAGGAGGAGCCTCGCGATGAAGCCCGCGCCGAGGCGGGCGAGAAGCTCTTCTCCAGCAAGGGCTGCACGGCCTGCCACGCGTTCGGCCAGAAGATGTCGGGTCCAGACATGGCGGGCGTCACGATGCGCCGCACCGCGAAGTGGATGGAGCTACAGATCCTTCATCCGGACCTGATGGTGAAGCAGGACCCGATCGCGCGCGGGATGTTCGCGCAGTTCGCCCTGCAGATGCCCAACCAGGGCCTCACTCAGGACGAGGCCAGAGCGGTGATCGAGTACCTCAAGGCGAAGGACCACGAGTCCAGCGAGTCCCATTGAAGTCCTGGCGGCCGCCGGCACCGGGCTGCGAGGAAGTCCAGCAAAGGAGGAGATCATGAAACGGTGGATGCAGTTCGCGCTCGGCGTGGTGGTGGTTCTGGGAACCGCCTACGGCTGCATGGCGTCCGGCGGGCGTGGAGCCGCGGGCTCCGCGGCCTCCAAGGTGTACGTGAAGCCGGGTGAGCACGACGACTACTACGCATTCCTCTCCGGCGGTCACAGCGGCCAGATCTACGTGTACGGCATGCCGTCGTGCCGCCACATCACGACCATCCCGGTGTTCACGCCGGAACCGGCGGTGGGCTACGGCATCGATGAGGACAGCAAGGCGATGCTCGGCGGCCAGACCTGGGGCGACGCGCACCACCCGGGCCTCTCCGAGACCGACGGCGACTACGACGGTCGCTGGCTGTTCATCAACGACATGGTGAGCGCCCGTATCGCGCGCATCGACCTCAAGGACTTCAAGACACGCCAGATCTACGGGCCGATCCCCAACCTGTCGGCCGCGCACGCCTGCCCATTCCCCACGCCGAACACCGAGTACGTGTTCGCGGCCTCGCGCTTCTCCGTCCCGGTGCCGAATCGGCCGGTGAAGATCGAGGACTACGGCAAAGACTTCCGCGGCATCATCGCCGGCATCAAGGTGGCACCCGAAAACGGCACGATGAGCATGGGCTTCGAGATCCTCATGCCGCCGTTCGACTGGGACCTGTCCGATGCGGGCAAGGGCCCGAGCCATGGCTGGCAGTTCTTCACCTGCTACAACAGCGAGCGGGCGTTCGACTCGCTCGAGGTGAAGGCCTCGCAACACGAGATGGACTACCTGGCCGCCGTGGACTGGCGCGCGGCGCAGAAGGCGGTGGACGAGGGCAAGGCCGACATGATCGGCGGCGCGCCGGTGCTGGACCCCGCCAAGGTCAAGGGCATCGTCTACCTGATCCCCACGCCCAAGAGCCCGCATGGCGTGGACGTGAACCCGAGCGGCGAGTACATCTGCGCCTCCGGCAAGCTGCAGGCCGAGGTGAGCGTGTTCAGCTTCAAGAAGTTCAGCGACGCGGTCGCGGCCGGGCACTTCAAGGGCGAGGAGCAGGGCGTCCCGGTGCTCGACTTCCAGGAGTGCCTCGAGGCCAAGGTGCCAGTCGGCCTGGGGCCCCTGCACACCCAGTTCGACAACAAGGGCTTCGCCTACACGTCGCTGTTCCTCGACTCGCAGATCGCCAAATGGCAGGTCGGCGGCAAGTGGGAGGTGGTCGACAAGATCGACGTCTACTACTCGATCGGCCACCTCATGGCGTCCGAGGGCGACACGCGTCACCCCGCGGGGGTTTACGTGGTCGCGCTCAACAAGCTGTCGAAGGACCGCTACCTGAACGTTGGGCCGACACATCCCGAGGGGGCGCAGCTGATCGACCTTCGCGGACCCAAGATGGAGCTGCTGTACGACTTCCCGACCTACCTGGAGCCGCACTACGCCCAGATGATCAAGGCCGAGAAGCTCAAGCCCATCACGGTCTACCCGCTCGCCGAGAACAAGAACCCGCACGCCATCAAGAAGGCCGAGGACGCGCGCATCGAGCGCAAGGGCAGTCGCGTGGACGTGTACATGCTCGCGGTACGCACGCACTTCGTGCCCGACAAGCTTGTGGTGAATGAGGGCGACGACGTGTTCTTCCACGTCACGAATCTCGAGCAGGATGACGACATCGCGCACGGGTTCGGCATCCTGTGGTCGAGCAAGAACATGCAGATCGAGCCAGGCGAGACCAAGACGCTCCATTGGAAGGCGGAGAAGCCCGGGATCACGCCCTTCTACTGCAGCAACTTCTGCAGCGCGCTCCACCAGGAGATGCAGGGCTACATCCAGGTGCAGGCGCGCGGCTCGAGGCTGGCCTCCGTGCAGAAGCCGGATCCCGAGCTGGCGCAACAAGTGGCCCAGACCCTCGAACGCTGAACGCGTGGCGCGGGGGAGCGGGCCGTGTGGCTCGCTCCCCGGCACGCCCAGGAGAGGAATGTGACGTCGTACCTGAAGGGGCGGTTCCGACCCACCGAGCGCCGGTTCATCTACTTGGCCGCGCTGGTGCTGCTGCCGGTGTTCTTCCTGCCGGTGCTGCACATCTGGGAGATGCGCCTGTGGGCGCCGCAGTACCGCGAAGGGTTGCGCCTCACCATCTACACGAACACCATCAAGGGAGACGTGGACAACATCAACATCCTCAACCACTACGTCGGCATGAAGGCCATTCGCAGCGAGGACTTCGACGAGTTCCGATTCCTGCCGCAGGCGCTCACGGCGTTTGGCGTGCTGGCGCTCCTGGCGGGCCTCCTGAACCGGCGTTGGCTCGCGGTGCTGGGCTGGCTGCTGTTCACGGCCTTCTCCGCTTACATGTTCCGCGACTACGCGATGTGGCTGTGGAGCTACGGGCACGACCTGGACCCACGCGCAGCGATCAAGCTCCCTGCGTTCACACCGCCGCTCATCGGCTACGCGAGGATGGCGAACTTCAAGGTGTTGAGCCTGCCGGGTCCGGGCACGGTGCTGCTCGGGATCGCCTGGGCGCTGGGACCGCTCGCCTGGTGGCTCGAGCGTCGCGCGGCGCGGGCGACGAGCGGCGCCGAGGCTCTGGCCGCGGCGCGGCCCGGGGCATGACCGTGCCCGCCACCACGGTGCTCCACTCGGTGACTCTTGCCGCGCTCTGCCTGCT
>JBKJYH010000146.1:0-10812 GCA_046715765.1 Candidatus Limnocylindria bacterium | reverse complement strand
ACACCCCGCGCTGTTCGGCCAGTTGGGCGTGGGCCTCGACCGTGGCCCGGATCGGGTCGCGCAGGTCTCCCAGCCTGATGTCGAGCGGGAAGATGCCGGCGTCGATGCGCGACAGGTCGAGCAGGTTGGTGCTCATCCATTCCAGCCGCGCGATCTGCTCCCCGGAGCGATCCAGGAATTCGATCCGGGTCGACTCATCCACCCGGCCGTCGCGCTGGAGCTCGGTGAATGCGCGCAGGGCAGCGATCGGCGTCCGCAGTTCGTGGCTCACGTCGGCGACAAAGTCGCGCAGCCGGTCACGGTCCGCCTCCACGGTGCGCAGGGACGCCGAGAGCCGATCGGCCATCACGTTGAACTGTGCGGCCAATTCGTCGATCTCCACCACATCGCTGCGCGGGGCGCGTTCGTCGAGCTGGCCGGTGGCCAGGCGCGCGGCGGCGCGGCGCAGGCGGGCGAGGGGGACATTGAGGCGCTGGGCGAGGGCAACGCCCACCACCAGCGAGACCACCAACGCGATCAGGCCGGCGAAGACCAGGGTGGCTCGCAGACCGTCGAGGGTGGCGGCGCGTGTGGTGTACGGGTTGCTGACCGTGATCGTGACCGGGATCTCGCCTCCGCCGGGCAGTCGCAGGGTGTCGGTAATGCTCTGCGGCGCGACTTCGGGGTCAGGTCGCAGGCCCCGTCCTCGCAGCTCCGCGTCGATCACCTCGTCGGGGGATGCCTCCGCAACCAGCACCTCACCCTCGTAGATCGACACGGTTCCCTGGGCCAGGGTGTCGGCCGCGGCGCGCGCCATCGGAAGCATGAGTTGGGTCCTGCGCAGCGCTGCATCGACCACCAGGCTGGGGTCATTCAGGCGGGCGGCCGTGTCGCTGATCAGCAGGTAGGTGGACGCGGCGGCGACCTGGGCCCGGTCCTCGGACTGGCCGGTGAACAGGTCGGGCAGGCGCAGGTTGAGGGTCAGGCCGGAGACGACCAGCGCGGTCAGCGCCACGGTTGCCAGCGCCAGCACCAGCCGCGCGTCCAGGCGACGCAGGAACGGGTACGGGCTAGTCCTCGGAAAACGCATACCCCACCCCGCGCACCGTCCGGATGTAGCGCGGCTGGGCGAGGTCCGGTTCGATCTTCTCGCGAATATGGCTGATGTGGACGTTGATGGTGCGCTCGTCCGCCTCGAGCGCCTCGTAGTCCCGAGCCAGCTCAAGGAGTTGGGCGCGGGTGAAGACGCGGCCTGGGTGGCTGGCCATGTGTCTGAGCAGGTCGAACTCGGTGGTGGTCAAGCTGATCCGCTCTCCGCCACGCGACACCCGCCGCCGCTCGATGTCGATCACCAGGTCCCCGCGACGCAGGATGCGCCCGGTCTGCGTGTCCGCCAGCTCACCGTAGGCCCGCCGCAGCAGCGCCTTGACCCGGCTCACCAGCTCCCGGACGCTGAACGGCTTGACCAGGTAGTCATCGGCCCCGATCTCCAGCCCGACCACCTTGTCCACCTCGTCGGCGCGGGCAGTGAGGAACAGGATCGGCGCGCGCGTCTCGCGGCGCAGCCGGCGACAGACCTCGAAGCCGTCGATCCCCGGCAGGCGCACATCGAGCAGGATCAGGTCCGGGGCGATCTCGGCCAGGGCTGCCAGCGCTTCTTCGCCGGTGCCCACGATTCGCGGGTCGTAGCCCTCCTGCTGGAGCGCCACCTGGACCCCGCGCGCTACCGCCGGCTCGTCCTCGACGATCATGATCGTGGCGCTCATCGGGGCCGATTCTAGACCGGCCATGGGATGCTGCCGATTGGCCCTTCCCGCCGGTCGCGCAGGAGCCTATAGTCGCGGCCGAGAGGCCACCATGCCGTCGTGCGCCGCGCCCAACTTCGGCGCCGTCCGGCACGCGCCCACTGAGGAAGGAGGAGGCGCCCACTCGACCATCGCGCTCGCTCTCGCACTTGGCACTCGCTCTCGCGATGACCCATATCAGAGAGGTACCGATGACGCAGTCAACCCGCGAGGACGTCATTTCTCAAGACGTCCGCGACCTCCACCGGCTCGGATACGCGCAGGAGCTGTTCCGCAGCATGGGCGGCTTCAGCAACTTCGCAATCAGTTTCTCGATCATCTCGATCCTGACCGGCGCGGTCATCCTGTTCAACTATGGGATGGCCCTCGGCGGGCCGGCCGCGGTCGGCATCGGTTGGCCGCTGGTCACCCTCTTCACCCTGATGATCGCGGCGACCATGGCCGAGATCGCCTCCGCCTATCCCACAGCTGGGGGCCTCTACTACTGGGCCAGCCGCCTGCGCAACAAGAATTGGGGCTGGTGGACCGCCTGGCTGAACCTGGGCGGCCAGATCTCGATCGTGGCCGGGATCGACTACGCGGCGGCCTACTACCTGGGCGTGACCCTGCTCAATCCGCTGCTCGGGATCGACCCCAACCTCGAGACCTTCGGCGTGCTCAACGCAATCTGGATCACCGGCGGCCTGATGATCATCCAGGTCATCCTGAACGTGGCCGGGACGAAGATCGTGGCCTTCATGAACGACCTGTCGGTGTGGTGGCACATCGCGTTCGTGGCCCTTATTGCGTTCTCGCTCTTCGCGTTCGGATCGCAGCCGGCGCATGACATCGGGTTCCTGTTCCAGATCGCCCCGGCAGGCACCAATGTCGACGGCGTGCCATGGGGCGAGATCGTCCCGTTGGGCGTCTTCGGCGCCTTCATGCTGAGCCTGCTGCAATCGCAGTGGACCTACACCGGCTACGACGCGTCGGCCCACGTGGCCGAGGAGACGGTCGGCGCTCGCACCAGCTCGGCCTGGGGCGTCTTCCTGTCGGTGGCGGTCTCCGCCGTTGCCGGCTTCATCGTGCTGGTCGCCCTGACCCTCAAGATGACCGATCCGGCCGACGTGCTGGCCAACTCGCCGGGTGGCTACGGGGTGGCCTACATCCTCGGCGTCAACCTGGGGAGCGGCTTTACCGACCTGGGCGGTCTGCTCAGCTTCGGCGTGGCGATTGCCATGACCTTCTGTGGGTTTTCCTCGATCGCCTCGGCGGCCCGGATGCTGTACGCGTTCAGCCGCGATGACGGGGTGCCGATGAGCGGCTGGCTGAAGAAGGTGAGCGTTAAGTATCGGACCCCGGCCAACGCGGTCGTAACGATCACGGCGGCCTCGTGGCTGCTGATCGCGCTCCTGTACGTGCTGGTCAAGGTGGCCGGCGGCGACCCGTTCTTCCTGATCGCCGGCGTGACCGGGGTCAGCACCGTGCTCCTGTACTGGGCCTACGGCGTCTGCATCCTGCTGGGCGTCATCGGTGACCAGTCCTGGCGCAC
The DNA here is from genome assembly GCA_046715765.1 of Candidatus Limnocylindria bacterium. Taxonomy (GTDB): domain Bacteria; phylum Chloroflexota; class Limnocylindria; order QHBO01; family QHBO01; genus JBKJYH01. Next base: position 7,497 of record JBKJYH010000146.1, on the reverse strand, counting down.
CGAACGGACATGGAGCCTGGGGGGCTGGAGCAAGACCCTGGCCTGGATCTCGGTGGCGTGGATCATCGTGATCAGCCCGCTCTTCCTGTACCCGTTCCCGCTCAACCCGGCGGCGCTGACCACCGTGGTCGGCTTCCTGGTGCTGTTGCTGATCTATTACTTCGCCTGGGCGCGCACCAACTTCAAGGGACCGCATGCCCAGGGGTCCGAGGCGCAGCTGACCGAGATCGAGCGCGAGTTCGAATCGGCGGCCAAGGAGTTTGGCACCGGCTGACGAGTCAGCCGACAACCGAAGACGGCACTTTCGCGCTGGCCGGCCGGGCGTACCGGTCGGCCAGCGTTCGGATCGGCATCGGATAGGCAGGACGGAGAACACCCATGAGCGGCGAGTCGCACAAGCCGGGCAAGGCCCATCCCAAGCTCGAGGCGCTGCGTGGCGCGGTCCGCGAGGGACGGATCGACACCCTGATCGTGGCCCTCACCGACATGCAGGGTCGGCTGATGGGCAAGCGGGTCCAGGGCCAGGCCTTCCTGAACGGGGCGATCGACCACGGCGCCCACTTCTGCACCTACCTGCTGGGCACCGACATGGAGATGAACACGCCTGACGGCTTCCAGTTGATGAACTGGGAGACCGGCTACGGTGACTGGATCGCGGACCCGGTATGGGACACCATGCGCGAGGTCCCGTGGCTGGAGAAGACCGCGCTGGTCCTGTCCGACACGGTGGATCACCACGGCCATGAGATCGCGGTCTCGCCGCGGACCATGCTCAAGCGCGTGGTCCAGAAGGCGACCGGGATGGGCTTCCGGGTGATGGCCGGGTCCGAGTTCGAGTACTACCTGCTCACCGATTCCTATGAACAGGCCTTCAAGAAGGGCTTCGTGGGCCTGGAGCGCTTCGGCCACTACAACGAGGACTACCACCTCCTGCAGGCGACCAAGGGCGAGCCGATCCACGGCAGGCTGCGCAACCTGATGACCGCGGCGGGGATCCCGGTCGAGTTCAGCAAGGGGGAGGCCGCCCCGGGGCAGCACGAGGTCAACCTCCACTACACCGATGTGCTGGAGATGGCGGACCAGTCGGTCATCTTCAAGCACGGGGCCAAGGAGATCGCCTGGCTCAATGGATTCGGGCTGACCTTCATGGCCAAGCCGGACCACACCTGGACCGGCTCGAGCGGCCACCTGCACATGTCCCTCTGGGACAAGGCCGGCAAGAAGGCGCTCATGTTCGATCCGAAGGGCGAGCCCTACGGGATGTCGAAGACGATGCGGCACTTCCTGGGCGGGATGATGACGTACGCCCGTGAGCTGGCCGTCTTCTGGGCGCCGAACGTGAACTCGTACAAGCGCTACGCGGTCGCCTCGTGGGCCCCGGTCAACGTGGTCTGGGGCCGCGACAACCGGACCACCGGCTTCCGGATCGTGGGCGACGGGTCGGGACTGCACATCGAGAATCGCTTCCCCGGCGGTGACATGAACTCGTACCTCGCCTACGCGGCGGTGATCGGGGCCGGGCTGCTCGGCATCGAGCGCGGAATCGAGCCACCGGCCGAATACGTCGGCAACGGCTACGTGGCCACCGGCTGCGACCGAATGCCGCGCGCCCTGCACGAGGCGATCCGCGAGCTTGAGGCCAGCGAGGCCGCCGCCGACATCTTCGGGGCCAACGTGGTGGCCCACTACCTCAACGCGGCACGGGTGGAGCAGGAGACCTACGACGCGGTCGTCCACCCTTGGGACCGCGAGCGATACCTGGAGCGAGGCTGATCGACATGGCAAGACTGGATGGCAAGGTCGCGATCATCACCGGGGCTGGGAGCGGCATGGGCCGCACCGCCGCCCAGCTCTTCGCGGCCGAGGGCGCCCGGGTGGTGGTGGCGGAGTTCGACGAGCGGGGCGGCAACGAGACGGTGGAGATGGTCCTCGCCGCCGGCGGCGAGGCCAGCTTCATCAAGACGGATGTTTCATCGGAGCCCGATGCCCGGGCCATGGTCGACCACGCGGTGGCAACCTATGGCCGGGTTGACGTGCTCTACAACAACGCGGGGGTGATGCCCGAGCCGGATCACAGCGTGATCGACACCGACGTCGCCACCTGGGACAAGGTGATGGCGGTCAACGTGCGCGGCGTGTTCCTGGGGTGCAAGTACGCCATCCCGCGGATGCTCGACCAGGGCGCCGGATCGGTGATCAACATCAGCTCGTTCGTGGCGCTGTTGGGCTGCTCCGTGCCGCAGGACGCCTACACCGCCTCCAAGGGCGCCGTGCTCTCGCTCACCCGATCTCTGGCGGTCCAGTTCGGCGGGCGCGGGGTGCGCTCCAACGCCATCTGCCCGGGCCCCATTGAAACCCCACTCCTGATGGACTGGCTGCTCAAGGACGAGGCCGCCAAGCAGTTGCGCCTGGCGCGCAACCCCACCGGCCGCTTCGGCAAGCCCGAGGAGATCGTCAACGTGGCGATCTACCTGGCCTCCGACGAGTCGCGCTGGACCAACGGCTCCCATTTCGTGATCGACGGCGGGATCAGCGTGAACTACTTCTAGGGGCCGAGCGTCACTCGCCCATGCGAGCAGCAACCGGTCTCCTGCTGGCGCTGATCGGACTCGGCGCCTGCGCGCCGGCCAGCCCGTCGCCGGGCGAGCAGGGCAGCGCCGGCCCCAGCCCCCTCCCGGCCGCCCTCGAGCTCCTCGACTGCGACGGGCCCCCTTCGGATATGGGCGGCATCGGCCCGTTCGGCGTCGTCACGCTGGGTAGCACCCCCGCCGAGGCGCTCGCCAGTTGGCTCGCCGACCCGGCCTTCGTGGTGCCGATCAACGACTGGGAGCTGAACGGGACGGCGGGCGATCGGGCTGTCTTCGTCTATCGGGCCGCCGAACGGATCAAGATCGTCGCCGTCTTCTCCACCGCCACCACCGAGCCCGGTGAGGGGATCTTCGGCCTGGCCGAGCTGCGCGCCTGCGACGAGGCGGAGTTCGGTCCGGACGCGGTCTTCGCCACCGGCGATCGGGTGTGGACCAACGAGGCGGGCCTCATCCTGCGCGACGCTCCAGGCCCGGCCCACTGCGGCTGGCAGCATGCCCGCCTGCTGCACATCGGAATCGATTTCGCCGATCTGCGCCAGTACATCGGTGATCCGCTGGGGATCATGCCGACCGACTCCCTGCTGGAGCCGTATGACGGCGATGCGACGCTTCCCGATGACGCGTCCCCCAGCGGGTACCGCAGCAAAGAGCTGGAGCTATGGTTGGTCCCCGACGGGCGAGCCATTTTCGTGCTCGGGCCGGGCCGGGTTGAGCTCTGGCCCCGCAGCGACCCGCCCATCGGTTGCACGTGAGGCTCGGCTCCCAGCCGCCGCCCGACGCCAGGCACTAGGATCGCGGGGTGACCGTTCCTGTCCGTGGCGCCCTGCTGGTGGTGCTGATCACCTGGCTGGCGCTGGCGGGATACATCCTGGGACGGTTCGCCAATGACGCCTTCCCGACCTTCTACCTCGTTCGTCCACTGCTCGGAGCGATCCCGTTTGCGGTCCTGATCGGGCTGTCGGCGGCCTGGCGCTTCCCGATCCACGCCCCGCTGGCGGCGCTGGTTGGCGTTGGGCTGCTGACCTTCTGGGGCACCCTCGCTCGCCGCTGGCAGGAAGTCGCGGCGGGGCTGGTCGTGTTGCTGGCCGTCCTGCTGATCGCGCGCTGGCGCCGAATGGCGATCCCGCCCATCCCGCGCGCGGCATCCACCGCGGCGACCGTGTTCGTGGTGGTCTTCTTCGTCTCCGGTGTGGCGCGCGCCTACCTGGGTGCGGAGGGGCCGGTGACCCCGGTGCTGGCGACGCAACAGGCGACCGGGCCGAACCTGTACCTCGTCCTGCTGGATGGCTACCCGCGCGGTGACACCTTGCTCGCGGACCTGGGAATCGACAATGCTCAGTTCGAGGGGGCGCTGGCCCAGCGCGGCTTCGACGTGTACCACGAGGCGACCTCGGATCGGCGCTACACGGACGTCACCCTGATGACCCTGCTGACCGGGACGGTGGTTGGTGTGCCACCCGATACCGCTCCCGCCAGCGAGGTCCAGTGGCTGGTGCGTCGGGCACTCTCCGAGGCGGCACTCCCCCGCCAGGCCCAGGAGGCGGGCTACGAGTACCACGTGATTGACTCTCCGGCGGGCCACGTCACCTTCTCGGCCGGGATCCACCACGCCGGGGGCGGCCTCAACACCCTCGAGGAGTACATGCTCACCGAGTCCCTGCTCGGGCCGGCGGTGGACGCGTTCTTCCCGATGCTGCCCACCGATTCGTTGCGGGCTCATCTCGACGCAAGCGTCAACGACCTTCTCGCGCTGGTGGATCCCGATGCCCATCGTCTGGTGCTCGCGCACCTGTTCCAGCCCCATCTCCCGTTCCTGTGGGACGGCGACGGGAGCCCGCTGCCCGTGCCGGCAGCCTGGCCACAGGCCAACCTGTACGCCGCCCAGATCGAGGTTCTGGGCATCACGCTCGAGGACTACAGCGCCGCGATGGCTGGAGACCTCCTCACGCTCAATGCGCAGCTCCTGGGCCTCGTGGACGAAATCGTCGCCCGCGATCCCGGCGCGGTGATCGTGCTCTTCAGCGACCACGGCGCGCGATACAGCGAAGACCTGAAGGAGACCGAGTGGTATCGGACCTTCCTGGCGGCCCGCACCCCTGGCCACCCCGAACTTTTCGCCGATGACCCGAAGCCCACCACCATCCTGAAGCTGCTCCTGCCGACATACGTGACCGGCGGCGTGGCCCCGTAGAATCGACCCATTCCGCGTCCTGAAGTGAGGATCCCCATGACAGCCACCAGCAGCGCCGGACCGGCGCTCGGCACCCTGAAGATGATCATTGGCGGCCAGCAGGTGGACGCCGCCGACGGCCAGACCTTCGACGTCATCAACCCGGCCAACGGCACGCTGCTGGCCCGTGTCCCGCTCGGCGGCAAGGAGGATGTCGACCGCGCGGTGACCGCCGCCCAGGCCGCCCTGGACGACCCGAAGGGATGGTCCACCTGGTCCGCCGCCAAGCGCGGCCGGACCCTGATGAAGCTCTCCAACCTGGTGAAGGACCACCTCGAGGAGCTGGCCCAACTGGAGAGCCGCAACGTCGGCAAGCCGATCGCCGGCGCGCGCGGCGAGGCCCTGGCGGTGAGCCTGGTATTCGAGTATTACGCCGGGGCGGCCAACAAGGTCTTCGGCGAGACGATCCCGGTATCGCGCCCCGGCCTGGACTTCACCCTGCGCGAGCCGATCGGGGTGGTGGGCCTGATCGGGCCCTGGAACTACCCCATTAACATGCCCTCTTGGAAGCGCGGCCCGGCGCTGGCGGGGGGCAACGCCGCGATCCTCAAGCCCGCCTCCTACTCTCCGTTGACCGCCATCCGCCTCGGCGAGCTGGCGCTCGAGGCCGGCTTCCCGGCGGGCGTGGTCAACGTCGTCACCGGGCCGGGCGGGACCGCGGGGGCAGCGATCGCTGGGCATCCCGGCATCGGCAAGGTGGCCTTCACCGGGGAGACCACCACGGGCCAGGAGATCATGCGACTGGCATCGGGCAACGTGAAGAAGGTCAGCCTGGAGCTGGGCGGCAAGAGCCCCAACATCGTCTTCGCCGATGCCGACCTGGAGCGCTTCGCGGCCGAGTCGCCGTACGCGGTCTTCGACAACGCGGGGCAGGACTGCTGCGCGCGGAGCCGGATCTTCGTGGAGGCTTCGGTCCACGACCGCGTCGTGGAACTCTTCACCGAAGCCACGCGCAAGGTCGTGGTCGGCGACCCGGCCGACCCCGCGACCGAGATGGGATCACTCGTCAGCCAGCGCCAGCGGGAGCGAGTGGCGGACTACGTGGCCATCGGCCGCGAGGAGGGCGCCGAACTGGTGTACGGCGGCGAGGCTCCCAGCGGCGACCCGTTCGATGCCGGCGCGTACTGGATGCCCACCATCTTCGACGCCTGCCGAACCGACATGCGGATCGTGCGCGAGGAGATCTTCGGCCCGGTGGTGGCGATCATCCCGTTCAGCGACGAGGCGGAGGCCATCCGCCTCGCCAACGACACGCCGTACGGGCTGTCAGGCTCGATCTGGAGCCGCGACATCGGGAAGGCGCTGCGGGCGGCCAAGGCGGTCAAGGCCGGCGTCCTATCGGTCAACTGCAACAGCAGCGTCCACATCGAGGCGCCGTTCGGCGGCTACAAGATGAGCGGGATGGGGCGCGAGCTGGGGATGCATGCCCTCGAGCTGTATACCGAGGTCAAGAACGTCTTCGTCGATCTGCGCTGACGAGCGGCGCTGAAAAAAGTCGTTGACGCCCGCCCGCCGCGGGCGAATACTCCGGCCCAACTGCGCCCCCGCACCAACCGCCGCATCGTGCGCGCCGGTGCGCTCGCGAGTCTCTTGGTGGCCCAACCCTGGAGAGGAGGAGTTGATCTTGACCGGTGATTCCATGCAGTCGGAGCAGGTCGCGCGCGACGACGCGCACTTGCGCTCGCTGGGCATCAAGCCCGAGTTGAAGCGCACCCTGGGCTTCCTCGCCAACTTCGCATTGGCATTCAGCTTCATCAGCGTCTCAACCGGTTCGTTCGGGAACTTCGGGTTCGGCCTGTACCTGGGCGGTCCGATGATGTTCTGGACCTGGTTCGTGATCATCATCGGCCAGACCCTGGTGGCGCTGGTGTTTGCCGAACTGGCCAGCCACTACCCGGTTGCCGGGTCGATCTACCAGTGGTCCAAGCGTCTCAGCAACCGAGCGCTGGGATGGTTCACGGGCTGGTTCTACTTCTGGGCACAGGTGGTGACCGTGACCGCGGTGGCCGTCATCGTGGCCTTCGTGGTGGACGGCATCGTCGGGCGCGCAGGCTTCCTCGACGAGCCATCAATGGTTCCGGGCCTCGACAACTTCCGGTTCATTGCGCTCTTCGCGCTGCTGCTGACCACCCTCATCAACGCCTTCGGTATCCGGTTGGTGGCGGTGCTCAACAACATCGGCGTGGCAACCGAGATCCTGGGGATGCTGATCTTCGCGATCGTGCTCATCATCTTCGCCGGCAATCAGTCGCCGGAGATCCTGTTCCAGACCTTCGGGGCCGAGGTGGCGAACAACGGCAACATCCTGGCCACCTTCATGCTCGGCTTCTTCATGTCGATCTTCATCGTGTACGGCTTCGACACGGCCGGCACGTTCGGCGAGGAGACGGTCGACGCCGGACGACAGGCGCCGCGCGGCGTGCTGTCGTCGATCTGGATCTCGGGTGCCGTCGGCACGGTCTTCCTGCTGGGCGTGATCCTGTCGCTGGAGGACGTCGCCGGTTCGATGGCCGAGGGCGGCGCGGGAGGCTTCCCGATCGCGACGACCATCATCTCCAACCTCTCGACCGAGATCGTGGCAGGGATCACCTTCGGCGAGTTGTATGTCTTCGTGATCCTGGCGTCCGTCTTCGTGTGCACCCTGGCCATCCACGGGGCGGCATCGCGGATGATGTTCTC
>JBKJYH010000145.1:0-7073 GCA_046715765.1 Candidatus Limnocylindria bacterium | reverse complement strand
TCCCTCGGCCGCGGCACCGATCGACCTGCTCCGGCGCGACTTCTCGATCACCGGCGAGCCGACCGTGGTCAAGCGCGAATCAACCGGCGTGGATCGGATGATCTGGTCGGCCGATGGGCGGGTTGGCGTGGCCCTCATCTCCGGCAGCCTCCTGGTGCTGATCGAGGGCGAGGCCGAGCGCGAACTGGCGACCGGGATCGCGGCGGTGACCTTCGGGCAGAATTCGAACACCCTGTACGCGATGCGGACCGCCCGCACCGGGGCGAACGACACCACCTCGGTGCTGGAGATCGACGTTGCCAGCGGCGCGACGACCACCCTGGCCAGCGTCACCTACCTGCGCCCGGAGATTGTCAACGACCCGCCGCTGCGCGAGGCCCAGTACGCGGATAACGGGGGCCGTGCGCGGATCTGGTACACGACCACCGATGCGCTGGTGATGTACATCGTCGGCGCGCCGTCGCTGTACCGGATCGACGCGGGGACCGGCGCCGTCACCAACGCCGCACGCCAGCCGGCCCTCGCCTCGCCGGACCGCCGCTGGGAGATCCGGGTGGTGGAGGCGGGCACCAGTTCCAGCACGATCGAGCTCCATAACCGGATCACCGGCGCCACGGAAGCCAGCGTGCCGGTCAGCGGACTGGTCAGCCACGTCCGCTGGGCGACCGCCTCCAACGAGATCGTCTTCACCCTGGGCTTCCTGTCGTCGGGCGGGGGCGTGCGCCAGGACCTGTACGTCTGGGACCTGCAGGACGGGCACGCGGCGGCGGCGTTGACCGCCAATGGGGCCTCGTTCGGTGCCGAGTGGCTCGGCTCCCCGCAGGCCTGGTACGAGTAGCGGACGCGAAGCGGGTGCCTGCGCAGGAGATCGTCAATCCCATCGCGGTGGAGCTCGACGACACCGCTCGCCGGATGCGGATCCGATGGGACGACGGCCACCTCGGGGAGTGGGAGTGGACCCCGCTGCGCCGCGCCTGCCCGTGTGCGCTGTGCGCCGGGGAGGGCAACCTGCCCGGCCTCATCTCGCTGGAGACCGCCTTCACCGCTGCGCAGGTGACCATGGAACGGGTGAAGTGGATCGGCCGATACGCCCTGGCCCCGATCTGGGCCGATGGACACGACACCGGGCTGTTCACCTACCGCAAGCTGCGCGACGAGTGCGCCTGCGCCGAGCACGCGGGAGCTGCGAAGTGACCGCGCAACCGACGCCGGACCTGCGATCGGGCTTCAGCCTGGCGCTGGGCGCCGGCGGCGGGCGCGGCTGGGCCCACATCGGGGTGGCGCGTGCCCTCCAGGAGCTTGACCTGCGCCCGTCGCTGATCATCGGTGCGAGCATGGGCGCGGTCATCGGGGCCGGGCTGGCGATGGGCCTGCCTCCTGCGCAGATCGCCGCCATGGCCGAGCGGGTGGACGTCTGGCGTGAGTGCCACCCCCGCGGCAGGTACGCGTACGCGGATCACGCCCCGCTGGTGCGCCGGATGCTGGCCGAGGTGGGCGATCCGCTGATCGAGGAGCTCGCCATCCCGTTCGTGGCCACGGCCTACGACCTGGTCAGCGGCGAGCAGCACCTGATCCGTTCCGGCCGGGTGAGCACCGCCCTGATCCACAGCACGGCCATCCCGCTCGTCTTCCCGCCACGCTCCAGCGGCCACGCGGTGTACGTGGACGCGGGCGTCTGGGAGGGCGTGCCGATTAGCGTCGCCCGCGCACTCTCCAATGATCCGGTGGTCGGGGTCGAGATCTTCGGCTCGTTCACCGGCCCATTGAGCCGCTGGCCCCTGCGCGGCGCGCTTCGCCTCGGCGGGCGAATCCTTGGCCATGGCAGCCCCGGCGACCCGCTCACCGCGCGCCGCTACCTGGCCCTGCTCGCCACGCGGATCACCCACCCGACGGTGTCGCTGGCCCCGGACCTGCTGATCCGGCCCGACCTGGCGTGGGCCAACCCGATGCAGTTCCACGAGGTCGCCCGCCTCGAAATCGCCGGCTACGAGGCAACCCGCCACGCGCTGCGCCGCCTGTACCCGAGTGGCGCGCCCGCGTCGGCCGATGCGCATGCCTGACCCCGGCGGGCTGCTGCTGGTGCATGCCCATCCCGACGACGAGGTCTTCTCGACCGGCGGCCTGATCGCGCGCTCGGTTGCTGAAGGGCGGCGGGTGGACCTGGTGACCTGCACCGGCGGCGAAGAGGGGGAGATCCACGACCCCGACCTTGACCCCGACGAGGCCCGCCCCCGCCTGGGCGAGATCCGCTTCGGTGAGCTGCAGCGTTCGATTACGGCGCTGCGCGGACCCGGCCCCGGCGAGCTCCGCCTGCACCTGCTCGGCTACCGCGACAGCGGAATGATGGGGAGCGCCTCGAACGATGATCCGCGCTGCTTCTGGCGGGCCGACCCGACGGAAGCCACGCAGCGGCTGGCGGCGATCGTCGGCGAGGCGCGCCCATCGGCCATGGTCACCTACGACGCCAACGGACTGTACGGCCACCCCGATCACATCCAGGCCCACCGCGTGGCGCTGGCCGCCTGGGAGGCGGCTGCGGACTCCGTCGAGCGCTTCTACGAGGTGGCCATCAACCGCGACCGTTGGGCCGAGCTGATGGCCGAGATGACCGCGCGCGGCATCCCCTTGCCCTGGGACATCGGCGAGGGCGAGGAGGGCGATGGGGGCGAGATCGAAGGGGCGGAGGAGTCGGTCTTCGGCACGCCGGCATCGGCCATCACCACCAGCGTGGACGTTGCCGCCTGGGCGTCCCAGAAGCGGGCGGCGGTGGCAGCACACCGAACCCAGCTCCAGGACTTTGGCTGGATGCTCAACCTGCCCGATGACCTGGCCGCGCGGATCCTGAGCGTCGAGCACTTCGTTCTGACCCGGCTGCGAGGCGGCCCGATACCGTCCGACCTGCACCAGAACTCGCTCTTCCCCGCCTGACCCACCCGGCGCCCGGCCCGCGATAAGACTGGGTAATCAACGTGCACCGTTGCTCCCCGTCTGGAGCGTGTTGAGAAGCCCGACTTTTCAACCGGCACCGGAGCGGTGCCAACGGTGCGCGTTCATAAGCCCTACTTATCAGCCGTCCCCGCCCGTCCCTCCCGCTCCGCGCAACGGCGGCTCCAGCACGACCAGCGGGATGGTGCGGTGCGCCCAGGCCAGGTACGCCTGGTAGCCCGGATAGGCATGGGTGACCATCCGCCACAGGCGCTCGTACTCCTCCCCCGAGGCCTCGCGCGCCGCCATCCGCCGCACCGAGCGCCCGACCTGGACCGTCGCCTCGGGGCGGGCCCGCAGGTTGTGGACCCATGCCGGGGCGCGACGTGCTCCGCCGTAACTGCCCACTACGACAAGTGCCGCGCCATCGGGGAAGGCCCACAGGGCGGTGGTCCGGGGGCGCCCGCTGCGTCGCCCGATCGTGGTCAAGACAACGGTGAGATTGCCAAGCGAGCGGCCGAGGAACCACCAGCCGCCGGTCAATCGGTACAGCGGAGCGTGGAGCGCGCGGCTGAGCCGGTTCACGCCGGCGTGCCCCACCAGCCAGAACCAGGCGGATCGCAGCCTTCCCATGCCGTGGCGAAGCGTAGCGCAGCCCTTCACGCGGCACCGGTTGGTGGGCTATGGTCTACCTCCCAATGGACCCGGCACCGATCATCTGCGGCACGTGTGGCACCCCCAACGAGGCGGGGCGCAAGTTCTGCGCGGAGTGCGGCTCCCGGCTGGGAGTGACCTGCGGGGTATGCGGCACCCTCAACTCGCCCACGGTCAAGTTCTGCGGCGAGTGCGGTTCACCGATGCCGACCGATGCAACCGCGACCCCACGCACCGATGCCGACCACCCCGCCGAACCGGTGGCCGAGCGCCGTCTGGTATCGGTCCTGTTCGCCGACCTGGTGGGCTTCACCATCCTTTCGGAGGGCCGCGACGCGGAGGACACCCGCGAATTGCTGACCCGCTACTTCGATATCTCGCGGCGGGTCATCGAGCGCTACGGCGGGACGGTCGAGAAGTTCATCGGGGACGCGGTGATGGCGGTGTGGGGCGCACCCACCGCCCACGAGGACGATGCCGAACGGGCGGTCCGTGCGGCGCTGGAACTGATCGCCCAGGTCCCCACCATCGGTGACCAGGAGCACCCGATCCAGGCCAGGGCCGGGGTCCTGACCGGGGAGGCGGCGGTCACGATCGGTGCGACCGGGCAGGGGATGGTCGCCGGGGACCTGGTCAACACCGCCAGTCGGCTCCAATCGGCCGCGGCGCCGGGCACGGCCCTGGTCGGCGAGGCGACGATGCGGGCAGCATCCACCGCCATCTCGTTCGAGCCGGCCGGGGAACAGGCGATGAAGGGCAAGGCCGCGCCGGTCCCCGCCTGGCGCGCAGTTGCGGTGGTTGCGCGACGCGGCGGATCCGGGCGCTCAACCATGCTCGAGCCGCCGTTCGTGGGCCGCGACGACGACCTGCGCCTGCTCAAGGACCTGTTCGAGGCCACCGTCCGCGAGCGCAAGTCCCGCCTGGTCAACGTCATCGGGCAGGCGGGGATCGGCAAGAGCCGGCTGGCCTGGGAGTTCGAGAAGTACCTCGATGGCGTGGTGGACACGGCGATCTGGCACGAGGGACGCTCCCCGTCGTACGGCGAGGGGATCAGCTACTGGGCCTTGGTCGAGATGGTGCGGCGGCGCGCGGGCATCGGTGAGGGGGACGACCACGCGACCGTTCGCACCCGGCTGAACGAGACGCTGGAGGAGTACGTGCCCGACCCCGGCGAGCGTCGCTGGATCGCGCCGCGGCTGGCCGGCCTGCTGGGGATCGAGGAGTTGCCGGCCGAGAGCCGCGAGGAGCTGTTCGCGGCGTGGCGCACCTTCTTCCAGCGGATGGCCGAACAGGCGCCTGTGATCCTGGTCTTCACCGACCTGCAATGGGCCGACCAGGGGATGCTCGACTTCGTCGAGAACCTGCTGACCTCGGCGCGGACTGACCCGATCTTCGTGGTGGCGCTGGCCCGCCCCGAGCTCCTCGAGCGCCGGCCGGATTGGGGCAGCGCGGTGCGCAGCGTGACCAGGCTCAACCTGGAGCCCCTCGCCGGCGCGCAGGTTCGCGAGCTGCTGGAGGGCCTGGTCCCGGGGCTGCCCGCGGCCGCTCTGCGCTCGATCGTGGAACGCGCCGAAGGGATCCCGCTGTACGCGGTGGAGACGGTGCGGATGCTCCTCGACCGGGAGCTGTTGGTTCCCGAGGACGGGCGCTACCGGCTCACCGGTGAGATCGGCTCGCTGGGGGTGGCCGAGACGCTCCACGCCCTGATCGCGAGCCGCCTGGACGCCAACCGGCCGGAGGACCGCGGACTGTTGCAGGAAGCGTCGGTCCTGGGCCAGAGCTTCCCCCTCGACGCGCTGGCGGCGGTGGCAGGCGAGGCGGCGGCCGCGTTGACCGATCGCCTCGACCGGCTGGTGCGCAGGCAGCTGCTGACCGTGGATGTCGACCCCCGATCACCGGAGCGGGGCCAGTACCAATTCGTGCAGGCCGTCGTCCGGGAGGTGGCGTACGCCTCCCTGGCGCGCGCCGACCGCCGGACCCGCCACCTCGCGGCCGCCCGCTACCTGGAGGGGCTGGGCGAGGAGGCGGCCGGGGTGCTGGCCAGTCATTACTACGCCGCTCACCAGGCCTCGCGACCCGGCCCCGAGGCCGATACCCTCGCTGTGCAGGCCCGGCTTGCGCTGGTGGCCGCCGCCGAGCGGGCGGCCGCGCTGCACTCGACCCGCCAGGCGGTTGGCTACCTGGAGCAGGCGATCTCGGTCACGACGGACGCCGCCGAACGGGCCGAGCTGCTGCTGCGCGCCTCGCAGGTGGGGGAGGACACCGACCTCGACGGAGCCAGTGTCTTCGCCGGTCAGGCCCGCGAGCTGTATCGCTCATTGGGTGACACGCTCGGAGCGATCCGGGCTGCCACCTGGATGGGACGCCACCTCACGTCGGGCAAGCGCGAGCCACAGGCCATCGCCGTCTTCGAGGAAGCGCTCGCCGAGGGCGAGGCGATCCAGGACTCGCCCGAGTACGCCGCCCTGCTGGCAGAGTTGTCGCGGGTCTACATGATGACCGGCCGCCCGGCGGAGGCGGTCGCCACCGCTGACCGGGCGCTGCTCCTGGCAGGGCCACATCACTTGGTTTCGCCGGTGGTCGAGGCGCTCATCAACAAGGGTACGGCCCTGCTGAACCTGGGCCGCACCACCGAGGGGGCCGCGATCCTGCGCGGCGCGGCGGCGGAGGCGGACCGCCACGACCTGACCTTCGCCTCGCTGCGGTCGCGCAACAACCTGCTGGGCGTCGGCTGGGATGACGACCAGCGTGTCGCCATCGCACTCATGGAGGAGAGCTACCAACTTGCCGTGCGCCTCGCCAATGGGCCGTTCGCGCACCAGTTCCTCCTGCTCCTGGCTGACGCGGGCCAGGCCTCCGGCGAGTGGGGTGCCTGGATGGACCGCATCGATGCGCTCGAGGAGGCGGAGTCGGTCCACCCGTTCTATGGGTCGGCCTTTTCGTCCCTGCGCGCGAGCCTGGCCGCCATGCGCGGGAACCCCGATGCGGCCGCGGCCCACCTGGCTCGGTCACACGCGATTGCCTCCGCGCTGGACAGCAGCCTGGTCAGCGCTGCTCTCGCCTTCACCGATGCGTTCTGCGCGTATTACCGCGGCGACTGGCTGACTGCGGCACAGCGCGGACGTGAGGCGGGGACCGATGCCAACTACGGCGTCCACGGACCGGACCTGGCTGCCCAGGCGGCAGTCGCGGGGAATCTCGCCGAAGAACTTGAGCAGGCCGTCGAGATGCTTCGTGGCGCTCAGAGCCGCGGGCCTCTGACCGTGGCGGCCATCCTCGCCGCCGAGGCCGGACAGGCGGCCAGGGCCGGCCGCTGGGAGGAGGCGCGGCCGGGCTACCATCGCGCCATCGAGTTGCGACACAACGCTGGGAGCCTGACCAGCGAGGCGCAACTGGGCCTGATCGTGGGGCTGCTCGCCGGGGATCGCGACCCCGAGGCCGCCGCCGCGGGCGCTGCCGCCGAGCAGTTCTTCACCGATCGCGGCGGAGCGGCC
>JBKJYH010000144.1:0-5127 GCA_046715765.1 Candidatus Limnocylindria bacterium | reverse complement strand
CGGTTCGCGGCCGGGGAGCCGATCGTGGGCGATCACCCCTACGGGCCGATGTGGACCTAGCTCGGCAAGGCCCGGCGGAGCAGGTCATGCCGGAGGGGTCAGGGGCCGTGTGACGATGCTTCGTGCGGCCGTGCTGCCGTGCGGCCGTGCTGCACGAGCCGCCGTGACAGCGCGCGGTGCGTCCGCGCCTGCCGTCCGATCGAGCCCCGGTGCTAGCCTCTCGCGGTGATTCGCGAGACCGGCGGGTTCGTCCTCGACGGTAAACGGCTGCCATACGATCCCGGCGACACGGTTGCCGTCGCGATCGTGCGGGCAGGGGGCCATCCGCGCCAAGGCGGTACGCTGTGCCTGGCCGGTGACTGCGGCAACTGCGTGGCCGAGGTGGACGGGATCGCCTACGTCCGCACCTGCCAGACGCCAGCCAGGGACGGCCTGAACGTCGCACGCCACCCCACCAGCGGCGCCCCGGCATGGCACGATCACGCCCCGCCGTCGCGGCCGATTGCGGTGCGACGAGCGGACACCGACCTGGCCGTGGTCGGCGCCGGGCGCAGTGGCCGAGTGGCTGCGGCCGAGGCGGAAGCGGCGGGCCGCGCCGTCACGCTCCTGGATGCCGGCCGCGGGGACGAGGTGGTGGCCATCTACGCCGGCCCGACGCTGATCGTCCGGACGCCCAACGTGATGCTGCACTTACGCGCGCGGGAGATCGTGGTGGCGACCGGCGCGGCCGAGGTTCAGCCGGTCTGCCCGGGGAGTCGCCTGACCGGCCTCGTCACCGCACGCGCCGCGCAACGCCTGACCGCGGCGGGTGTGGACCTGGGAGAGGCGGTGGTCATCGGCGCGCCGCCCGAGGGGGTGCCCTGCACGCCGGTCGCCGGCGAGCTGGTGCGGATCGAGGGCAGCGCACGAGTCTCGGCGGTGGTGACCCGGGACGGCGAAGTCGAGCGCAGGATCGATTGCGACACGCTGATCCTCAACCTGGGACGCTCCCCGCGCGACGTCCTAGCGCGGATGGCGAACGACCTGCCGGTGCGGGTCGTCGGCTCGGCCGCCGCCACCTTCCCCCTGCCGTCTGCCCCGACGGCGGGGATCGTGTGTCCCTGTGCCGGGGTCGGCGTCGACGACCTGCAGGGGGTCTGGGATCGCGGGTTCAACGAGTTGGAGCTGGTCAAACGAGCCAGCCTGGTCGGCACTGGCACCTGCCAGGGGAGCGCCTGCCTGCCGCACGTCAGGGCCTGGATCGCCGCTCGAACCGGCGGGGCGCCGGAACCGTTCACCGCGCGCCCGGCGTCGCGGCAGATCACCCTTGGCGAGGCGGCCGCCGACGTGGAGATCGACGCCTTCCGCCGCACACCGCTCCACGCCGAGCACGAGGCGCTGGGCGCGCGGATGGACCGATTCGGCGGCTGGTGGCGGCCGTGGCACTACGGCGACCACCTGGCCGAGTACCGGGCGGTGCGCGAAGCGGTTTCGCTCGGTGATGTCAGCACCCTCGGCAAGTTCGTCGTCGCCGGGCCTGATGCAGTCGAATTCCTGCAGCGCCTGTACCCGACCGACGTCTCGACCATCCGCGCGGGTCGCTCGCGCTACGCGCTCCTCCTGAATGAGCGTGGGCATGTCATCGACGACGGGATGATCTGCCGCGAGTCGGACGACCGCTTCGTGCTGACCTTCACCACCGGCGGGGCGGGCAACGCCGAGATGTGGATGCGCGACTGGATCGAGACGTGGGGCCTGCGCGTCCTCCTCCTCGACCGGACCATGTCGCTGGCCGCCATCAACGTCACCGGCCCACGGGCGGCCGAGCTGCTCGCCCGGTTGGGCTTGGCGGACCCGCCCCGCTTCCTGCAGCACGCCCACGCCGAGGTTGCCGGCGTGCCGAGCCACGTCATGCGCCTGAGCTTCACCGGCGAGGCGTCGTTCGAGCTGCACCACCCGGTTGATCGGTCCGTCGAGCTGTGGCGCGCCCTGATGAGCGCGGGGCGCGATCTCGGCATCGCCCCGCACGGCCTCCAGGCCCTCTTCGCACTGCGACTCGAGAAGGGGCACGTCATCATCGGGATGGACACCGAGCTCGACACGACCGCTCGGCGACTCGGGATGGACTGGGCGGTGAACATGGGCAAGCCCGACTTCGTGGGGCGCGCCGCGCTGGTCCGGACGCTGGCCCTGCCCGATCAACGCCGCCTGGTGGGCATGACTGCCTCCGGCGCGGCACCCACCGAGGGCAGCCCGATCTCGTCGGGCGGGGAGATCATCGGGCACGTCACCTCCAGCTTCGCGTCGCCAACGCTGGGGCACGCCGTCATGCTCGGTTGGCTGAAGCGCACACCCTTCCCGGACCAGGTGGAGGTCGACGGCCGCACCGCCGCGGTGACCGAGCCGCCGTTCTACGACCCGGAGGGCATCCGTGCGCGCGCCTGAACCGCTCGTCGGCCTGCGCCTGGTGGCGGCCTCGTCGGTGCTCGACGCACTGGCCTGGCCCGATGGCGTGACGGCCCTGCGCCTCGCCGCCGACGACCTGTTCGTGATCGGGGCTCCGGGGGCTGAGCTGGCCGGCGCACTGGTCGAGGAGGAACGCGGCTTGGTGGGCTGGTGGCTGACCCCCGCCGAGCTGCACGAACGCGTTCTCGAGCATGTCGAATGGTCGCTTCCCACGCCGCGACCGGCGCTCGCCCAGGGACTGGTGGCCGGGGTGCCGGCCAAGTTGTGGCTGACGGACGACCGGGCGCTCCTCCTGTGCGCCGCCGCCTACGCCCACGAGCTGGAAGTGCGCCTGCCGTGAACGAGTTCGTCGAGACCCTGCTCGACCTGACCTGGCACCCGCCCAGGAAGGCATACGACGTCGTGATCATCGGTGCGGGGGGTCATGGGCTGGCGACGGCCTATTACCTCGCCACCCGCCACGGGATCACGAACGTGGCGGTGGTCGAGGCGGGATACATCGGCTCCGGCAACAGCGGCCGGAACACGACCATCATTCGGGCCAACTACGGGATCGCCGAATCGGTGCGCTTCTACCAGCACAGCGTCGAGATGTACGCGACCCTGGAGCAGGAGACCAGCTGCTCGATCATGCACGCCACCAAGGGTTTGCTCTGGCTGGCGCACACCGAGATGGGCATGCGCGCCGAACGGGCCCGGACCCTGATGAACCAAGCCTGCGGGGCCGAGACCGTGATGGTCAGCCCCGAGGAGGCCAAGCGCCTCTGTCCGCAGCTCGACCTTTCCGGTGGGGGCCGATACCCGGTCATGGGAGCCTCGTACCACCCCGGCGGGGCCACCGCACGACATGATCGGGTGGTGTGGGCGTATGCCCAGGGCGCCATGCGACGCGGCGTGCACGTTCTGCCGCACACCCCGGTCATCGGCCTGCTGCGAGATGGCGAGCGAGTGGTGGGGGTCCGGACCGCGACCGGACCGATATCGGCGGGGATCGTGCTGAGCGCGGTCGGCGGGCGGGTCACCACGATTGCCGCCATGGCCGATCTGCGCCTGCCGATCCGGACCCACGCGTTGCAGGCGCTGGTCACGAATGCCTACGCGCCCGGTTTCGGCCCGATCGTCGCCAGCTCGGAACTGCTCTGCTACGTCAGCCAAACGGCACGCGGCCAGATGCTGATGGGCGCCGAGTTCGATTCGCAGCCGAGCTACTCGATGAGCTCGTCGTTCGAGTTTCTGCAGACGGTCTCCACCAAGGTGACCCACATCCTGCCGTTCCTGCGCGATCTGCGCATCCTTCGCCAATGGGCCGGCATCTGCGACATCTCGCCCGACTACTCGCCGATCATGGGTCCCACCGGGGTCGATGGCCTGCTGCTGACGACCGGCTGGGGGACCTGGGGCTTCAAGGCGATCCCGGCGGGCGGCGAGGCGATGGCCGAACTGATCGCGACCGGGGTCACGCCGCCGCTGATTGCCTCATTTGGCCTGGGCCGCTTCGCCGCCGACCACGCCATGGCCGACCAGGGATCGGCGGGGACGCGCTGATGCTGTGGATCACTTGCCCGACCTGCGGCGAACGGCCGGTCAACGAGTTCCGCTTCGGCGGCGAACTACCCCACGTTCCGGATTCCATCACCGATGAGGTGGCGCGCAACGTGGATTACGTGTGGATGCAGAACAACATTGACGGCGTCAGCACCGAGCGCTGGTTCCACGCCGCGGGCTGCCGCCGCTGGCTCACGCTGCGCCGCGACACGAGCACCGACCGCGTCGTGGCTTGAATCCGATGCTTTGGGCCGAGTTCGAACGGGCTGCCACGGCGCTGGCCGTCCTGGGGCGTGAGCGGTTCGAGCGGGATCAGCTGGCTCTCATCGGCACGCTCCGCGCCGATGGATCGCCCCGAATCAGTCCGGTCGCCCCGTACCTGACGCTCGGGCATCTGCTGCTCGGCATGGAGTGGCCAACCGGCAAGGCGCGGGACCTGCTGCGCGATCCGCGGTGCACACTGCACAGCGTGGTCTCGGACCCCGACGGCGCCGACGGTGAGTTCAAGTTGTATGGGCGCGCGCCGTTGGTTGAGGACGAAGCAATCGTGGATGAGCCCTCCGCGGCGTGGTGGCATGGCCGCCGTCCGGGCAGTTACCGCGTGTTCTCGATCGATGTGGAGTCAGCAGCCTTCATCGGCTGGAACATCGAATTCGACCAGATGCGACTCATCCGGTGGTCGCCGGACGCCGGCCTGCGCGACCTCACCCACCCCCGGCTGAAGTAATCGGTCAGGCCTCCCAGGTCTCTCCCGGCTCCAGCGCCACGACCTCCGCGTCGGTCGCGGCCTGCAGCTCGGCGGGCGTGCCAGTCAGGATCGGGAAGGTGCCGTAATGGACCGGGATCACGGTGCGGGCACCGATGAGGGCCACCGCCCGGGCGGCATCGGCTGGGCCCATCGTGAAATGGCCGCCAATCGGCAGGACCGCTACCGATGGAGCCCATCGCTCGCGCACCAGCGCCATGTCGCCGAACAGGTCGGTATCGCCGGAGTGGTAGGCCCGGGTGCCGTCCTCGAACTCGATGAGCCACCCCCAGCAGCCGACCTCGCGAGTCGTTGGTCCGCCGCCGGTCAGGGTCACCGCGCCACTGTGTTCGGCGTGGACCATGGTCAGCCGGATGCCGGCCACCTCGAAC
>JBKJYH010000143.1:0-73805 GCA_046715765.1 Candidatus Limnocylindria bacterium | reverse complement strand
CTGGCGGGGGGGCGTCTTTAGCGCGGTTTTCCGCCGGCCGGGGCCCCGGGGGGTTGGCCCCCGGGGGAGCCGGGGCCGTCGGGTGGGCCGGCGGACCGGCCCACCCGAGCGTTCAGGTCAGTGAGAGCTGATGGTGACCCACGCCCAGAACAGCTCACCAGTGTTGCTGTCCTGGCTGGTCGCGACCAGGTTCTGGATCCAAGGCTTCACCAGGGTGAAGCGATTGGAGAACCGGATCGGGATCATGGGAGACTCTTCCATGGCGAGCTCCTGTGCCGCGTTGTAGAGCGGCACCTGCTCGACAAGGGTCGGGGCAACCGCCGCCTGGTTGACGAGGGCCATGAAGTCCTCGTTGCACCAGAACTGGTTGTTGTTCCCGCTGCCGCATGCCAGCAGGTCGTACAGGAAGTTGTGCGGGTGCGGGAAGTCCGCGCCCCACCCGAGCCGGAAGATGTCGAACGGATCCTGCGACAGTCGGTCGAGGTATGCACCGAACTCCATGCCCACCGGGGTCATAGTGACTTCGTCCCCAAACGCCTGGCGCCAACCCTCGATCAGGAAGTCCACGCGCGGCTCCCAGCCGGCGCCTGAGTTGAACCCGATCTCGAGGTCAAGGTCCGCCGCCGTGATCCCGAGTTCGTCCAGACCGGCCTGGAAGTCAATCGCGGCCTGGGCGAGATCGAACTGCGGGCCAATGCCCTCCTGGTAGCCCGGCATGCCCGGCGGGACGAGCCCGTCGGCCTTGGTGCCGGCACCGCCGAAGACGGTGGCGATCATGGTCTCCTTGTCGACCGCCTGAGCGAAGGCGCGTCGCAGGTTCTTGCTCCGGGCGAAGGGCCCCTCGGGATCCTTCATGTCGAAGCCGAAGTAGGTGAGGACCAGGACTGCGCCCTCGAGCACCTGCCCAGACAGGATCGGATCCTCCTGGATCCGCCCGGTCTCGGCGGACGGAACAGCGCTGATGTCCAGCTCGTCGTTCTCGTACGCGGCGAGGTTCGCCGTCGGGTCATCGATGATGGAGATCTGGATCTCCTCGATGGTCGCCGGCTCGCCGGTCCACTCCGGGTTCGGAGTGAGCACGACGTTAGCGTTGTGATTCCACTCGGAGATCATCATCGGCCCGGAGGCAACGTAGCCCTCGGCCTCGGTGAACTGCCAGCCTTCCTGCTGGGGCACGGTGACCCACAGGGTGGCGATGTACACGAAGTACGTCGCCGGAGAGGCCAGGGTGACCACGAAGGTCTTCTCATCGGGGGCTGCGACACCAAGCGTGTCGAGGGCAGTCTCGATGTCCGCATCGGATGCGGTGGAGGTGTCGATCGCCGAGATGTCGCTATAGCCAACAACCGGCGTCAACACATAGCCATACCCTGCGGCCTCGCGCGGGTCGGCAAGGCGCCGCCACGCATACACGAAGTCAGCGGCCACCACGGGATCACCGTTCGAGTAGGCGAAGTCCCCGAGGTTGAAGGTGATGGTCATGCCATCAGCGCTGACGTCCCAATCGGTCGCCATGCCCGGCACGACGTCGAGGTCCGCGTTGAAGTAGGCCAGCGGATAGGTAACCGAGCGAAGGACCGCGATTGACTCGCTGTCCGTTGCCTGGGTCGGGTCGAGCGACGGCGGTTCCGTCCCGATCGACACGCGAAGTACCTGCGGGACATCGGGCGCCTGGGATTCTGGCGCCTGAGAGGCCGACCCGCTCTGCGACGGCGATGCCGACTGGCATGCCGCGAGGACGAGCCCGAGGGCCAATACCGTCCCTGAAATCTTTCTAAACCACATACACCTCATCCTTTCGCCTTTCGGCGTGTTGCGAAGGAGACGCCGCCTGCGCGGCCAGCCGGTCCGACCGCCATGGAGCCCGAGAGTCCCGATGCTCACGGTGACGACCGAGTCATGACGTTCTGGCGGATCTGCCGGGTGCGACCTCCTCTCCTCCTTCACCCCAGGTTTAAACCCGGCGCGAAGCGATGGCAGAACAGGCTCCCGGAACGGGAGCGCGATCCATCATCGCCCGCAGGATAACGCAGCGTCAAGGATGCGATGCGTCCGATCGCTGCACGATCCCACTCTCACTACCGCCGAATCCGACCGCGGGTTCATTCCGGACCCGCTCCCCGGATCAGGGCCGGACGCGCTGGACCGATGACGGCGCGGGATCCTGGTCGGCGCCCGCCGGCTCCGCCCCGACTGTCGGACCGCCCGCAGGAGAGGAGATCCGCGGCGGCGGGCGGTCGCGGATGTACCAGGGCAGCTCCGGCTCGGGGACGCCCACTTCTCGCTCGGAGACCTGCGACGGCCAGGTCCAGGTCTGCCGCGCGCCGGTCCCCGCGCGGTCGGGTGATCCGGCGATGACGACCAGCATCAGCGCCATCGCGGCGCCGGCCGGGAGAAGGCGCGTCCAGCGGCCAAGCCGCGCGAACAGCGAGGGGGCGGCCGGCTGGCTGAGCCGCGCCCGTACCACGCGCCACGCGTTGGGCGACGGGACCAGGTCAGCAACTCGGGCATGCAGCGCGCGTCGCAATTGCGAGATCAGGGCCTGATCGAGGCCGACCTCGTCGCGGCAGATCTGGCAGGTCTGGAGGTGGGCCAGGTGCGGATCGGATCGAGCGTCGAGCTCCTCGCCAAAGCGGAAGCGCTCGAGCAGCTCGCGACTGGCCCTACGACAGCTCATCGGTGACCAGCCTGGCCCGGACCGGCGGTGACGCGCGGCGCTCCTCCGGCAGCGACCGTCGCAGTGCCCGCAGCGCGTAGTGGATCCGCGACTTCATGGTGCCGACCTGGCAGCCGGCAATCCCGGCCGCCTCCGCCAACGGGTAGCCGTGCATGTAGTACAGGACGATGGCGGCCTGTTGCTTCGGCGGCAGGCCGTCGATTCCACGCTGCAGGACGTCGATGATCTCGCGCGACTCGGCCACTCGCTCGGGCCGATTCACGACATCGGGGATCAGGTTGCCGAGCAGCGCGGTCAGGGGCTCCGTTCGTGCCCGACGACGCGCGAGCCGGGTGTAGCACAGGTTGGTAGTGACCCGCTGCAGCCAGGGCAGGGGGGAGACGTCCAGCCGAAGTCGATCGCGGACCCGGTATGCCTTCACGAAGCAGTCCTGCAGCACCTCTTCCGAGTGGAATGGGTCGCGCAGGATGGCGAGGGCGGTCTGATACACCGGGCGCTGGTAGATGCGGAAGAACTCCTCGAAGGCGTCGAGGTCCCCGGACTGCATCCGTTCGATGATGCCATGCGGCCGGGTCGGGTCCACTTGTCACCCCGCGTGCGATGCGCCGATCGATGCCCATACTACGCGCCGGGCGAGGGGACGGTTCAGCGGCTGGGGGTCTCGTCGTCCCCGAACCGGTGGCGCAGATCGGGCCGGCGGGCCGCGGCCGCCTCGTCCAGGCGCCCGACCGGCGTACGCTGCGGAGCGCGGCGCAGCGAGTCGGGGTCGCGGCGAGCCTGGTCCGCGATGCCGTGCATCACCTCCACAAAGCGGTCGAGCGTCTCGAGCGATTCTGTCTCGGTCGGCTCGATCATCATCGCCTCCTCGACGATCAGCGGGAAGTAGATGGTGGGTGCGTGCATCCCGTGATCGAGAATTGCCTTGGCGATGTCCAGGGTGGAAACCCCCGAGTCGCGCTTCTGCCGACGGCCCGAGAAGACAACCTCGTGCTGGCAGATCCGGTCGTAGGCGAGGTCGAACGCGTCCGAGAGTCGAACCCGCAGGTAGTTGGCTGCCAACACTGCGTCGTTGCTCACGCCGCGCAGCCCTTCGGCCCCGTTGGATCGAATATAGGTGTACGCGCGCACGAACATGCCGAAATTGCCGGTGAACGAGCGGACCCGCCCGATGGAGGTCGGCCGGGCGGCCGGATCCTCGAGCGCGAAGCGCGCGCCTGGCGTCGAGCGACCCGCCCACGCGTTGCTTCGCACCTCGTCCGGGTTGCCCGTCAACAGGATCGGGCGCGGCGCCGGCAGGAACGGCGCCAACCGCTCGCTAACGCCGACCGGCCCGGCACCAGGGCCACCGCCACCGTGTGGCGTGGAGAAGGTCTTGTGCAGGTTGAAATGCATGACGTCGAAGCCCGCCTCGCCTGGCCGGAAGCGGCCCAGGATCGCGTTCAGGTTGGCGCCGTCCATGTAGGCGATTGCCCCAACACGCTGGACCGCGGCCAGTACCTGGTCGATCTGGTCCTCGAACAGGCCCAGGGTCGACGGGTTGGTGATCATCAAGGCCGCCGTATCGGGCCCCAGTGCCGCGCGGAGGGCGTCGAGGTCGATCCCTCCACGCGCGTTCGAAGGAACCGTGACGGTCGCGTAGCCGACCATGCTGGCGGTGGCCGGATTGGTGCCGTGGGCGCTGTCGGGGACCAGCACCGTCGAGCGCTGGGTTCCCTCGCCGCGAGAGTGGTGATAGGCCCGCGCCATGAGCAGGCCCGCCAGTTCTCCGTGGGCGCCCGCGGCCGGCTGCAGGCTGACGGCGGCCATGCCCGAGATCTCGGACAGCAGCTCCGCGAGCAGCCATTCGAGCTCGAGGCTGCCCTGCGCGACGCCCGTGGGATCGAGCGGGTGCGA
Source organism: Candidatus Limnocylindria bacterium (assembly GCA_046715765.1). Lineage (GTDB taxonomy): Bacteria > Chloroflexota > Limnocylindria > QHBO01 > QHBO01 > JBKJYH01. The sequence goes on along the minus strand of JBKJYH010000143.1, from coordinate 69,235 downwards.
ATCGGCCAGGCCGGGCAGGCGGGCCGCCCACTCGTTGACCTTGGGGTTGTACTTCATGGTGCACGACCCGAGCGGATAGAAGCCGAGGTCGATGGCGTGATTGAGATGGCTCAGCCGGTTGAAGTGGCGCAGCAGGTCGAGCTCGGTGACTTCGGGCAGTCGCGGTGGCTCGCCCCGCAGCAGCGCGTCGGGGAGCGGCGGCTGGGCCGCGGCCAGCGCGCGCAGGGCATCGCTTGGGGTCGGGAAATGCACGCCTCGGCGCCCGGGCCGCGACGCATCGAAGATCAGGGGCTCAACCACGCTGGCCTGCGCCCCGCCAGCGGGGGAGGCGAACGCCGCGGCGCGCCCGGACGGATCGCTCACGGCGTGCTGGCCAGCGCAGCCACCAGGGAGGCGATCTCCGCATCGGTCGTCAACTCGGTGGCAGCCAGCAGCAGGCAGTCGCGCAGGCCCGGGTAGCTCGACTCCAGCGCCCAACCAGCCACGATCCCGTGCTCCGCGAGCGCGGCGTGCCGTCGCACGGCGTCGGGCAGCTCGACCACGGCCTCGGCAAAGTACGCGGCGCTGAAGCGGCGCCGGGCGAGGCCCGCTGACTCCAGCTCCCCTACCAACTGTCGGGTGCGGAGCATGGAAAGCTCTGCCACCTCGCGCAAGCCGGTTGGCCCGACCGCGCTCAGGTAAGCCGTCGCGGCCAGCGCGCACAGCGCCTGGTTGGTGCAGATATTGCTGGCCGCCTTCTCGCGGCGGATGTGCTGCTCGCGGGCCTGGAGGGTGAGGACGTAGCCGCGACGGCCCTCCGCGTCGCGCGTGCCACCCACCAGCCGGCCGGGCATCTGGCGGACCGATTCCATCCGCGCCGCCATCAGGCCCAGGTAGGGACCACCGAACGAAACCGGAATGCCGAGGGGCTGGCCCTCGGCGGTGACGATGTCGGCTCCCAGCCGCCCGGGCGGCTCGAGCAACGCCAGCGAGGTCGGCTCGACCAGGGTCACGAATTGGGCACCCACCGCGTGCGCCAGGGCACCCAACTCGCGCAGCGGCTCGAGTCCGCCGAACACGTTGGGCTGGCTGACCACCAGGCACGCGACCGATCCATCGAGCGCCGCTGCCAGGGCCTCCATCGAGGTCAGCCCGTCCTGCCCGGGCTCCAGGTTGGCCCCGATCTCAACGATCTCGACCCCCGGTCCGGAGCAATACGTGGCCAGTACCTCGCGGACGTGGGGATGGACGGCCGCGGAGATTGCAACCCGGTGTCGGCCAGTCAGCCGGCAGGCCATCAGCGCTCCCTCCGCGGTCGCGGTGGCGCCGTCGTAGTGGCTGGCGCTGGCGACCTCCATCGCGGTGAGCTCGCAGATGAGCGACTGGAACTCGTAGATGCTCTGGAGCGTGCCCTGGCTCACCTCGGGCTGGTACGGGGTGTAAGCGGTCGCGAACTCGGCCCGTCCGATCACCTCGCCTACCACCGCAGGGATGTGGTGGCGGTATGCCCCGGCCCCCAGGAAGCTTGCCGATGGGATGCGGTTCCGCCCGGCGAGGCGGGCCAACTCGGCCCGAACCTCCTGCTCGGAGAGCGGCGACGGAAGGTCGAAGCGCGTGGCCCGCGCGGCAGCGGGGATATCGGCGAACAGGTCGTCAACGCTGCTGACCCCGATCGCCGCAAGCATGCGGCGGCGATCGTCCTCGGTGTGGGACAGGTAGGCCATCAGCCGGCGGTCAACTCCTGGTAGGCAGCCGCATCGAGCAGTTTCTCGAGCTCGGCTTCATCGGCCAGGGTCAGGCGCGCGATCCACCCTTCGCCGAATGGGTCGGAGTTGAGCAGCTCGGGTTCGGTGCGCAGGCGCTGGTTGGTCTCGACCACCTCCCCGGACACGGGCGCGAACAGGTCACTCACCGCCTTCACGCTCTCGACCACGCCGAAGCTGGCGAACTGGGCCAGGCGCCTGCCTACCGCGGGGAGCTCCAGGTAGACGATGTCCCCCAGCTCAGCGGCGGCGAAGCTGGTGATGCCGATCGTGGCGCTCCCGTCTCCGACCTGCACCCATTCGTGCTCGCGGGAGTAACGCCGGTCGTCGGGCACCATGGCGATCTGGCTCCTGTCGATCAGTGGCTGGGCGTGAGCGCGGCCTGCTCCGGCCGCGGGCGCTTGTAGAAGGGCAACTTTACCTGCTCGGCGGGATGCGGGAGATCGCGGACCACGACCTCGACCACGCGGCCCACCTCCGCCCCCGCGACCGGCAGGTATGCCATGGCGATGTTGCGGCCGAGGGTCGGCGAGGCGGTGCCGCTCGTGACGCTGCCGAGCGGCTGGCCGTCCACGAGGACCGGGTACCCGTGCCGCGCGATCGCCTCGTCCTGCATCACCAGGCCCACCAGCCGGCGCCGAGCGCCGGACTGCTGGATCGCGGACAGCGCCGCGCGGCCCACGAACTCGCCCTTGTCCAACTTCACCACCCGTCCGAGGTTGGCCTCGTATGGGTTGGTGAACCGATCCAGCTCATTGCCGTAGAGCGGCATGCCGGCCTCGAGGCGCAGCGTGTCGCGACTTCCCAGGCCGCACGGTCGAATGCCCAGGGACTCACCCGCGGCCATCAGGGCGGCCCACAGCGCCGGCGCCTGGCGGGCGGCGCAGAACAGCTCAAAGCCGTCCTCGCCGGTGTAGCCGGTGCGCGCCACCAGGCAATCGATCCCCGCCACCGAACCGTTCAGCGAACGGTAGTAGCCGAGGGTCGCCAGGTCCAGGGCGGTGAGCGGCGCGAGCAATGCTTGGGCGTCTACGCCCTGCGGCGCGATCAGCGCGGTGCGGTCGGAGCGGTCGTCCAGGCTGGCGTCGAAGTCACCGCTCCCGCGGAGAGATTCGAGCTGGGCACGCACTGCGTCGTGGTTCGAGGCGTTGCAGACCAGCAGGTAGCCCTCCTCCACCCGATACACGATCAGGTCGTCGATGATCCCGCCGTCGTCTGCGCACAGCATCGAGTACTGCGCCTGGCCCGGCTCCAGGGCACCCGGATCGCTGACGACCGCGTACCGGGTGAAGGCCAGAGCCTCCGGCCCGCGGAGCAGGATCTCGCCCATGTGCGACAGGTCGAAGAGGCCGACTCCGCCGCGGACGGTGCGGTGCTCTTCGAGGATCGAGCGGTACTGGACCGGCATCTCATAGCCTGCAAAGGGCACCATCCGCGCGCCAGCCGCCAGGTGTTCGGCGTGGAGCGGCGTGCGCTTCAGTGGCGTGCTCGGCTCGGTCACCCGGCCAACTCGGCGGGAAGTGGGATGGCCGGAATGGGTGCGGACAGGATGACCGCAGCTCGCTCGGCCACGCTGCGCTCGGTGGCGTGGGTCAGGAGTTCGAGCGCCTCCTCGACCGGCGCCCAGCGCACCTCGTCGAACTCGTGATCGTGCTCCGTCAGGTCGCCCCCGATCGGTCGCATCAGGTAGAAGTGGACGGTCTTGTGGAACCGGACCGCACCCCGGACGAAGAAGTACGAGATCGAGCGTATCGGCCCTTCCACCGCAACATGCAGGCCTGTCTCTTCACGGGTCTCGCGCACCGCCGTCTGCTCCAGCGTTTCGCCGGGGTTGGGTGTGCCCTTGGGGAGGGCCCACAGGCGCGGCTGGCGACGATGCACGATCACGACTTCGAGCCCATCGGGACCGAGGCGATGAACTACCCCGCCGGCCGATGTCGCCCGGGTGGTCCGCAGGGTCGGCACGCCCCGCCGTTATCCGCGACGAACGCGCGGGAGCCCGAGCTGCAGAACCGAGCGGCGGACCGCAACCTGCCCGAGCCGGCCCATCACCGGGAAGCTGAACTGAGTGCTCGGAGACCGCATCTGCGCGGTCCGTTCGGTGCGCGGCTGATGATAGGTGACCGCCGCCCGGGCCAGTCCCAGCCGAGCCCGGCCGGTACGCCGCGGGCCGGAGTGGAAGGTCATGTTCGGGTGGCTGGCGCGCATGCCGGCATTGTACCCACCGCCGGACCGCCCGCAACCCTTACCCGCCCCGCGGCATCCTGGCCGCCAGCTCGCGATACAGCGCCGCCATCTCGCCAATCCGGGTCGCCGTGTCGAAGCGGACGGCGCCTGCGAGCGCGGCGGCCGACATGGCGGCGCGGCGATCGGGATCCGCCGCCAGCGCGGTCATCGCGCCCGCCAGCGCGGCGACGCGGGCCGGTTGGTCAGGTCCGTCGACGATCAGGCCATCGACCCCGGGCCGCACCGCATCGCCCACCCCGGGGCCGCGCAGGGCCAGGACCGGCACGCCAGCGGCGAGCGCCTCGGCCAGGACCAGCCCCTGGGTCTCGGTGCGGCTGGCAAACGCGAACAGGTCGGCCCCACGCACGAGGCGGAGCGCCTCGATCCGGGGCAGCATCCCAGTGATTCGCACCCGGTCGGTCAATCCGGCAGCCACGGCGCGCGCCGACACCAGTGCCTCGGCCGGTCCGCCCCCGATCAGCAACAGGCGGAGTCGCGAATCGGCGAGGGCCGCCTGGCCGAAGGCATTCAGCAGCAGGTCAACGCTCTTCTCGAGCGCTACCCGACCGAGGCTGGCCACGACCAGGCTGTCCGCCGGCCAGTCGGACTCCGGACGCGGATCGCGCGGGGTCAGCCCTGCGATAGCGGTGACCTCGATCCCGGTGGGGATCACATGCACCGGTGGCCCCGAACCGGCGAGTCGGTCGCGGATCTCCTCCGCGAGTTGGGTGCCGGGGGCTACGACCGCTGCGCAGCCGCGCCACCATGCGCGCAGCCAGGCTCCGGATGCCGACGTCGCCAAGCCGGCGAGCGGGCCAAAGTAGCGCGTGTAGTCGTCGAAGCGGGTGTGGTGGGTGAAGACGAGGGGCCCTCCCACCCGGCGCGCCAGCCGGCGCGCCATCAGGCCCGAACTGAACGGCGATTGGGCGTGCACCACCTCGGGGCCGAACGCCATCGCCTGGCGCAGGGCCGCGGAGGGAATCGGCCACGGGACCCGGTAGCCGACCGGCGCGGGCGGCGGGGCCTGGAACGACGGCAGCCAGGCGACGCGCAGCTCCGGACCGATGGCACCGGCACTGCCCGGGGCGTGTCCCGCGGCGGGTCGAGGCATGACCATCAGGACCTCGTGGCCGGCCGCTGCCAGCCCGCGACCGAGTGCCTCGCTGGCAACCGTAACGCCCGACAGGTAGGGCAGATACGACTCGCCGAAGATCGCGATCCGCATCGGCGCCGCCGGGTCGGGGGTCATCCGACCGAACCTGTCCGCGGGGCGCGCTCCGGGTCGCGAACGCCGGGCGCGAAGAGCAGCGCCCCCATCAGGACCGCGCCGATGGTCCCGGCCAGTACCAGGGTCATCTCCGCTCCGATGCTGGCCGCCACCGGACCGGTGAGCGCGAACGAGACCGGCACCAGTCCGACGGAGACCAGCCAGTCGAGGCTCGACACGCGGCCGAGCAGCTCTCGGGGGACCAGCTGCTGCAGCATCGTGGTCCAGATGATCTGGCCCAACTCGAAGAGCGAGGCGCCGACCGCCGACAGGATCAGGGCGTGCCACAGCTCCGTCATCAGGCCGAAGCCGCCGATCAGCAGGACGCCAACCGACCACGATAGGTACATCGCCGTCACCTTGAGACGGGGCTGTCCGAACTGGCCAACCGTGATGGCGGTCAGCACCGATCCCACCCCGCCGACCGCGAAGATCGCGCCCAGCGCGTCAGCTCCAAGGTCGAGCCGGTTCTTGACCAGGAAGGGCAAGAGCACCTCCTCGGGACCGACGAACACGAGGAGGCTGAGCATCGCCGAAACGAGGGTGGCCCACAGCCACGGCGTGGCTCGAACAAAGGCCATCCCCTCGCGGACCTCGACCAGTGTCTGGCGCAGCCCGTGGTCCCCCACCTCCCGGCGCGGACGCGGGGCAATCGCCAGGATCGCAACCGCGGAGACGAGGAAGCTGGCGGCGTCGAACAGGAATGCCGTGCCCGAGCCGATGGCCGCGACCGTGAAGCCGCCGATGGCCGGCCCGATCAGCCGGATCGTAAGCGGGCGGATCAGCCCCTGGAGCGCATTGGCGGAGGGCAATTGCTCCTCCGGCAGCAGGTCCGGGACCATGGCAGTGGAGGCCGGATTGAAGAACGCGTCACCGAGGCCGACGAACGCGATGAGGGCCACCAGGTGCCACAACTCGATAACCCCGGTCACTGAAAGCAATCCCATCAGGCCAATGGCCAGGGCACGGACGACGTCCGCCCAGACCATCAGCCAGCGGCGGTCGTATCGGTCGCTGAAGACTCCCCCGATCAGGACGAAGAAGAGGAGTGGCAAGGTCCAGGCCAGACCGACCAGCGAAAGGGCGGTCGGCACGTTGCTGATCTGGTAGACCTGCCAGGCGAGGGCAACGTAGAAGAAGCCATCGCCGAGCTGGGAGACGAGCGAACCGCCGGTCAGCAGGGCGTAGTCGCGCTCGGCCAGCGGCTGGAGGATCTTGATTCCGCGGAGGCGTCTGCGGATGGGCCCCGGGACGGATGGCATTGGTCGTCAGTTGCGCCGGTGCGGGATGGGTGGTGGGCGATACTGGATTCGAACCAGTGACCTCACGGATGTGAACCGTGCGCTCTAACCGACTGAGCCAATCGCCCACGGGGGACGGCAGTATAGCCGCGGGCCACGACGCGGTCCGCGGTCGCCCGGGGTGTCAGCCGCAGGTGCAACTCGGCTCGCACGCCGGTTACAGCCGGCCGACGATCCGGGTCAGGGCGCCGAGCAGCAGCATGACGATGAGTGGCGCCCAATCGACGCCGGCGGTCGGCGGGAGGAGTCGACGGACGGGGGCGAGGATGGGTTCGGTGGCCTGGTAGATGAACGCGACCAGTCCCCCGCCGCCCCCGCGCGGGACGACCCAGCTGACCAGGACGCGGGCGAGGACCAGCGCCCACAGCACCATCACCAGCAGCGACAGGAAGTTGGAGAAAAGCGCCGGCATGGGAGGGTGAGGATAGCAGCGCCGGTTCAGCCGGGGCGCGGCCCGAACAGGCCGGTGCCGACCCGTACCAGGGTGGCCCCCTCGGCCACCGCGGCGTCAGCGTCTGAGGTCATCCCCATCGACAGTTCGGGAAGCGGCCCCACCCGCTCCTGGAGTGCGTCCCGCAGGCGGCGCAGTGCCGCGAAGCAGGTGCGCGCGTCGTCGAACGAAACACCGGCAGGAGCGATCCCCATCAGCCCGACCGGGCGGGCATGGAGCGCACCGCGCAATGCCCGGGCCAACTCCGCATTGGTCTTCGCCTGGTTGCCGAACCAGCCCGGGTCGAAGCCAGCCCTGTTCGGCTCTCCGGAGAGGTTGACCTCCAGCAACACGCGTGGAGCGCAACCCTCCTCTCCACTGATCCGGTCGATCCGGGTCAAGAGGTCGAGCGAGTCCACGGCGTGGATCACCCCGAAGGCGCGCACCGCCGGGCGTACCTTGTTGGCCTGCAGGCGACCGATCAGGTGCCATTCGGCAGCCGGCTCGGCATCGATCTTGAGCAGAGCCTCCTGGACGCGGCTCTCGCCGAGGATCCGCAGACCGGCGCCGAGGGCTGCTCGGACCGCGTCCAGCCCGAACCCCTTGGTGACGGCCACGATCCGGAACGCACCCGGATCGCGGTCAGCGGCGGAGGCGGCCGCGCGGAGTCGCGCTGAGAGCGTCGCCAGTCGCTCCCCTACCAGTTCCGCGGAAAGCGGCGGTTCGTCGATGGGCAGCATCGGGGTCACCCGAACGCGACGACGCCCCGGCCGGGGGCCGGGGCGCGCCTGAGTCCTGTCGCCTACCCGTCCTTGCGGCGCAGGAAGGCAGGGATGTCGAGGTCGGTGTCGCCGAAGGCCGACCGCTCGGCCGATCGGACCGGGATCGCCAGGCGCTCGGTGCGCTCCTGGCGCTCTGTGCGCGTCTCTGACCGCTCCTCGGCCGCGAACGGCGAGGGCTCCGGCATCTGGCTCTCAAGTGCGCGGCGCTCGGCGCGCTCGCGCTCGATCTCAGCCAGGATCTCGCGGCTGCGAGCGTCGAGGGATTCCTCGACTCCGCTGCCTACCCTGGCACCGGCTTCCGCCTTGTGGGCCGGCTGACGAATCTTCTTGCTGGCATCGAACCCGGTGGCGATGACGGTTACCTTGACCTCGTCCCGCATCCGGTCGTCGATCACCGTTCCGAAGATGATGTTGGCCTCCGGGTCGGCGGCCTCCTTGATCACCTCGGCGGCCTCGTTGACCTCGAACAGGCCCAGGTCGCTGCCGCCAGTGACGTTGAACAGGATCCCGCGCGCGCCGGTGATGTTCACCTCGAGCAACGGGCTCATGATCGCGGCGCGGGCAGCGTCCACCGCCCGGTTGTCGCCTGTGCCGACCCCGATCCCCATCATGCTCGAACCCGCGTCGCGCATGATCGTCTTGACGTCGGCGAAGTCGAGGTTGATCAGGCCCGGGACGGTGATCAGATCGCTGATCCCCTGCACGCCCTGGCGCAGCACGTCGTCCACCACCCGGAAGGCGTCCAGGATCGAGGTCTTCTTGTCCACGACTTCGCGCAGGCGGTCGTTGGGGATGGTGATCAGGGTGTCGCACTTCTCCTTGAGCAACTCACTGAACTGCTCGGCAACCAACTTGCGCCGCACGCCTTCGAAGCTGAACGGCTTGGTGATGACACCGACCGTCAGGGCTCCCAGGTCCTTGGCAATCTCGGCGATGACATGCGCCGCGCCAGACCCGGTCCCCCCACCCATCCCGGCGGTGATGAAGATCATGTCGGCGTCCTTGAGCGCCTCGTAGATCTTCTCGCTGTCCTCCTCGGCGGCGCGCTGCCCGACGCCGGGGTCGGCTCCGGCCCCGAGGCCGCGGGTCAACTTGTCACCGATCCGGATCTTGTGCGGCGCATCGCTCTGCAACAGCGCCTGCGCGTCGGTGTTCACCGCGATGAACTCGACGCCCATCATCTCGGCGCGGATCATCCGGTTCACGGCGTTGCTGCCGCCACCGCCCACGCCGATGACCTTGATCAATGCGAAATGCTCTGCGTCCGACCGGAGCGGCATGGGGGTCCTTCTCTCCTGCTCGTATGGAGGGCGTGGCAACCCGTCGGCACGCGGGTTTGACCGATTCTACCGATCCGCGCGGCTCCGTGTCGGGGTTTTTATCCACATCTCTTTCGGGACTTATCCACAGCCGCGCGGCTGCATCGGGCGCGGTCGCGCCAATCGGGCGGTCAGCCCGGGAACATGCCGCGCAGCCAGTCCCAGGCGCGTGCCACCGGACCATTCCCCGGCCCTCCGGCGGCGAACCCGATCGGCTCGCCCCCGATGTGGCGGGCGCCCCACAGCAGCAGTCCGATGGGAGTCGCGAAGGCGGGGTTGGAGAGGTGGTCCATCAGGCCGCCGACCCCCTGCGGTTGACCGATCCGGACCGGCATGTTCAGGGCTTCACGGGCGAGGTCGGCCGCCCCGGCCAGCCGCGCGCCGCCGCCGGTCAGCACCACCCCGGCCGGCAGCAGGCCGCTATGGCCCGAGCGCTTGATCTCCTCGCCGATGAGCCAGTAGATCTCGCTCATCCGGGCCTCGATCACCTCGCACAGCTTGCGGCGCTGGATCGTCTGCCCGCCGCGCTCGCCCAGGACCGCGACGCTGAGCAGCTCCTCGGGTTGCACGTCGGGCATGTGGGCCGTTCCGTGCTTGATCTTGATCTCCTCGGCCAGGTCGAGGCTGGTGCGCAACCCGATCGCCACGTCGTTGGTGACGTTGATCGCGCCGACCGGCAGCACGGCCGTGTGATACGCGGCGCCATCGGTGAAGATCGCGAGGTCGGTCGTGCCGCCCCCGATGTCGGCCACCAGCACCCCGAGCTCCTTCTCAGTGTCGTTGAGGGTGGCTTCGGCGGCGGCCAGGGAGTTGACCACCAGTTCGTCGATCTGGACATTGGCGTTGGCGATGCACTTGCTCAGGTTCTGGATGGCGGTGGCCGACCCGGAGGCCAAATGGGTCTCGACCTCGAGGCGCACCGCGCTCATCCCGAGCGGGTCCTTTATCCCCTCCTGGCCATCCAGGATGTAGCCGCGTGGGATCACGTGCAGCATCTCGCGGTTCGACGGGATCTGGATCGCCTTGGCGGCCTCGGTAGCGCGCGCCACGTCCTCGCGGGTGACCTCCCGCTTGTGCCCGGAGACGGCCACTACCCCGCGACTGTTCTGGCTGCTGATCTGGCTGCCGCCGACGCCCACGAAGGCCGATGAGATCTTGTAGCCGGACAGGCGCTCGGCCTTCTCCAGGGAGTTCGCGATCGAGCTGACGGTCTGCTCGATGTTGGCGACCATCCCCTTCTTCATGCCGGCCGAGGGTTCGATCCCGTAGCCCAGGATCGAGACCTGACCGTCGCGGCCGACCTCGCCGATGAGGGTCGTCACCTTGGTCGTCCCGACGTCGATGCCGACCAGCACCGTCTCTCGTTCCACGCTACCTCCAGATCAGGCGGCTCATCCTGTCCGCCCGAGCCGCGCCCGAGCCTACAGGAAGTGGCGCCGGATGAGTGCCACGTTTTGGAAGATGCGCAGCCCGAAGGCGAACAGCGCAACCAGGTACAGGTCGATCCCCAACCGATCCCCCACGAAGGTCAGCAGCACCGCCACCGCGGCGTTGGCCACGAAGCCGGAGATGAAGACCCGGTTGTCGTAGTGCGCATCCAGCTCCGCGCGCACCGCGCCCAGGATCGAGTCGAGGCCAGCCAGAATCCCGACCGCGCTGTAGCGCGCCAGGTCCGGACTGACATTCAGATTGAGCACGAGACCGAGCAGGATGCCCAGCCCCAGGCCGACGACGGGGAGCCACATCGATGGGAGCACCGCTGCGCAGTGCGGCGGCCGTCATCGGCCCGGCCGCATCTGTTATGGGGTCCAATATACCCTCCCCGGGTTGCGGGCATCGACCCACGAGATTCCCGATTCGGGCTGCTCCGCGAACAGGGTCCGAATGGCCGCGATCTGGGCGTCGACCTGGGCGTCGACCTCGGCTGGGGCATTGATCGGCGCGACGCCGTAAAAGCCCAGTGCGGCTCGCCAGGCGGGCGAGGTCGATACCAGCACGAACCCGTGCTCGTCGTCAATCGCCAGCTCAACCCGGGTCGCGGCCGAGCCCAGCGCGATCGGGTCAATCTGCCAGAGTCGCTTCGCGCTGGCCAGGATCTCCGGATCGAGGATGTCACCCACGATGATGTCGCGCGACGCCCGGCGCTGGTCGTCCACGAACGGCAGCCCCTGCAGATCGACCGCCAGCGCCGCGCTGCGGGCCAGTTGGCCGATCAGCGTTCCGTCCTCCGCCCCGATCAGCCGGACCGCGCTGGTCTGCCACACGAAGGCGGCCGGCTTCTCGGTCAGTTCGACCTCGACTCGGCGTGGCAGGATGATCCTGACCTCCGCGTTGGCGACCGCGGGCAGGGCGCGCACCGCCGACGCCAGCGCGGCGCCGTCGAGGGCCAGCAGCGAGACACCGTGGATGGGCTCGATCATCCGCTCGAGCACGCGTGCCGACGTGTAGCGCTCCCCCTGGAGATCGACCTCGGTCACGCGCAGCCAGGGTCCGTTGATCAGCGCGGAAAGCGCGACCGAGGCGATCGCCAGCAGCCCCACCCCGAGCACTCGCCCAAGCCGTGGCAGGCGCAGCCGGCGAGGCGTTCGTGCGGCCGGCCGCCGGGCGTGATCCCTTGCGGTCGCTGTGCGCGCGCGAGGGGCTCCCGCGCGATGGCCGGCGCCCACCGTTCGGCGGGTCACTCCAGCACCTCGATCCGACTGCCCGGGGTGCGGCCCTCGCGATCGGCCTCCAGGCCGAGTTCGATCAGGCGGGCGATCAGGTCCGCGAAGGAGAGGCCGGCCAGCTGCGCTTGCTTGGGGTACATGCTGGTCGCGGTGAAGCCCGGCAGCGTGTTCATCTCTGATAGGTAGACCCCATCGGCGGGCACCAGAAAGTCGACCCGGGCAAGGCCAGCACAATCGATCGCCTGATACGCGGCCAGGCTCAGCTGCTTGAGGCGGGCGGCGAGGGCCGGATCCAGCTCCGCTCGGGGCAGGACGTCGGCGAGCCCGGGGACGTACTTGGCCTCGTAGTCGTAGAACTCGTGATGGCTGCGCACCTCGCCAGGCTCGAAGACAATCGGTCGGTCATTGCCTAGCACGCCGCATTCGAGTTCGCGCGCACCGACCAGGTAGGCCTCGACGATCACCTTTGCGTCGTAGCGGAAGGCCTCGTCAAGGGCCGCAGCCAGCTCGCCAGCGTGGTGGACCACGGTCATCCCCACGCTGCTGCCCAGGCGCGCCGGCTTGACGATGCAGCGCTCACCGACCGAGGCCCGGACAGTATCCCGCACCCGGCCCGGGTCGGTCTGCCAGTCGTGGCGCCGGAACCAGACATAGTCCACCACCGGCAAGTCGTGCCCCCGCATCACGTCCTTGAAGACCACCTTGTCCATGGCCACTGCCGACGCGAGGACGCCCGCCCCGGTGTATGGGATCTCCGCCATCTCCAGGAAGCCCTGGAGCGTGCCGTCCTCGCCGAACGGGCCGTGCAGCACCAGGAAGGCGACATCGATCATCTCCGCCAGCGACCGGACCGCGGCGCGGGGCGCGAGTGCGTCCGCGATCTCCGCGGCCGGGTCGAGGATCGGATCCAGGCCCTGCGCCCGTGCATCGGGCGCGTCGGGGGCCTGCACCCCGAGCAGGCCCGCAAGTCGCTGGCTGCCGAGCTGGGGAGCCGGGCCGACGGGGAGCTGCCAGCGGCCGAATCGGTCGATGTAGACCAGGTACGGCTCGAAGCGATCGCGGTCGATTGCCCGCAGCACGGCTTCCGCCGAGCTGACGCTGACCTCGTGCTCCACGGATCGGCCGCCCGCGAAGATGCCGACTCGCAACCGACGCGAGGCAGTCATCTGGCGTGCTCCGGCGGCGCGTCCCACTCGCCCACGAACTCGATCTCAAAGGCCAGGCGCACCCCGAAGCGCTCCTCGACCAGGGACCGCACCTGCTCGGCCAGGGACCGCACGTCCGCGGCACGCCCGCCGCGCTCCGCCACGATGAAGTTGGCATGCATCCGGCTGACCGAGGCGCTCCCGACGCGCATCCCCTTGAGGCCGGCTCGGTCGATCAGACGACCCGCGTGGTCGTGGGGCGGATTGCGGAAGACGCTGCCCGCGTTCTGCTCGGCCAGCGGTTGACTGGCCACCCGCTGCGCGTGGTTGGCGGCCACCCTCGACGCAACCCGCGCCGGATCATCGGGCTCGAGGCGCAGCGCCGCGCGGAGCACCACCTCGCGGCTGTGCTTGAAGCGCGAATTGCGATAGGCCAGCGCGCAATCGGCGACGCCCAGGGACTCGACCGTGTCGCGGCCCGGATCCCATGCCTCGGCCCATTCCAGGACTCCTGCGATCTCGCCCCCGTGTGCGCCGGCATTGGCCCACACCGCCCCGCCAAGGGTCCCCGGGATGCTGATCCCGAACTCCAGGCCGGTCAGCCCGGCAGCCGTGGCGCGTTTGACCAGGACGGCCAGTTGGGCTCCCGACTCGCCGGTGACCAGCGTCCCGTCGACCTGCGCGACGCGCGCCCGGTTGCGGATCAGCAGGCCGCGTACCCCTGCGTCGGAGACGACGATGTCACTCCCGTTGCCGAGCACCATCCAGGCAGCTCCCGCCTCGTGGGCGAGGCGCAGGCAGGCGAGCAACTCCTCGGCGGTCCTCGGAGTGGCCAATCGGTCGGCGCTGCCTCCGACCCGCAGGCTGGTCATCGGCGCCAGTGACGCGTTGGCCTGCAGCGGTATACCTCGCTCGGCGGCCAGCGCGTCGAGGGCAGCCAGGGAGCGGAGCTGCAGCGCGGTCGAGGTCATGACGGCTGGCCGGCCAGCGTAAGCATTTCACGGGCGATCACGCCCGCGGCGTCGGGGCGGCCAAGGCCTCGCGCGGCTGCGGCCAGGGCTTCCCGCCGGCCATCGTGGCGTAGGGTTGAGGCCTCGCCCAGGAGGCGATCGGAATCGAGGTCGGCATCGCGCACCACCACGCAGGCGCCCGCGTTGGCCAGCCAAGCCGCGTTGGCATGCTGGTGAGCACCGGCGAAGGGGTACGGCACCAGGATCGAGGCGACCCCCACCGCGGTGACCTCCGCGCAGGTCGATGAACCGGCGCGCCCCAGCACTAGGTCGGCGGCGACCAGGGCATCGGCCATGCCGTCGTCGAGTTGGGCAAGCACCTGGTATCGGTCACGCCAGGCATCGCCCAGGCGAGCGCGCCGCGCCTGTGCCGCGGCGAGTCCACGATCCCCGGTCAGGTGGACAACCCGCCAGTCGGCCAGCAGCCGCTCGAGCGACCCGTCGATCGCGGCGTCGATCCGAGCGACCGCCTGGGAGCCACCGAAGACCAGCAGCAGGCGATCAGCATCTCCAGCCCCGAATCGCCGGCGCGCCCTCGCGCGGTCGATTCCCGCGAAGGTTCGGATCGGCGTGCCCGACACGAAGGCCTTGCCAGGGAACGACTCGGCGGTCGGCGGGAAGCTGACCGCCACCCGGCTGGCGAACCTCGCCACCGCCCTGGTCGCCCGGCCCGGAATCACGTTTCCCTCCCAGACCAGGCTCGGAATGCCGCGTGCGCGAGCGGCCAGCAACAGCGGAATCGCGAGGTACCCGCCGCTGCTGAAGACCACCGCGGGCCGGAGCCGGCCGAGCAGCCACCACGCCTGAGGGACCGAGAGCAGCAGGCGGATCGGGTCAAGCAGGGTGTTGAGCCCGAGGTCGGCGGAGCGTAGCGAACGCACCACCAGCTGGTGGTACGCGAACTCACCGCCGGCCAGCAAACGGCGCTCGTGGCCGCGCGCGCCGCCGAGGAAGGCAACCTCAAGCCCGGGTTGCGCGTGGCGCAGGGCCCGGGCGACGGCCAGCGCCGGGTGCACGTGCCCCCCGGTCCCGCCGCCTGACACCAAACACCGCATGCAGCAAGGTCCCTGTCTGGGTGGTCTCGCGGCTGATCGAGAGCAGGATGCCGACCGCCACGAGGTTGACGATGAGTGCCGAGCCACCGTAGCTGATGAACGGCAGCGGGATGCCGGTCACCGGCAGAAGGGCCGTCACCACCATCATGTTGATGGTGGCCTGTGCCACCAGCCAGGTGGTCAGCCCGGCCGCCAGCAGGCCCGAGAAGGTGTCGGGGGCGTGGATCGCTATCCGGTAGCCATGATAGGCGACCAGCACGAAGAGGCCGAGCACGGCCAAGGTGCCGATCAGGCCCCACTCCTCGCCGATGATGGCGAAGATGAAGTCGGTGGATGGGGCGGGCAGGTACAGAAACTTCTGGCGGCTGGCGCCCAGTCCCAGCCCCAGCAGGCCACCGGTGCCCAGCGCCATTAGGGCCTGGACCGCGTTGTAGCCGCTGCGCAGCGGGTCGCTGAACGGGTCCAGGAAGGCGTGCACCCGCTGGAGCTGGTACGGGGTCGACACGACCATCGCGACCGCCGCGGCAAGCACCGAGCCAGCCATGGCGGCGAAGTAGAACAGGTTGGCCCCAGACACGAAGAAGATCGCGAGCGCCGCGGTGGCGTACACCCCGGCCGTGCCCAGGTCTGGTTCGAGCGCGATCAACGCGAAGCCGGGTCCCACCAGCAACGCGAATGGGACGAATCCGTGGGCGAAGCCCCGCGCCTGGTGGCCGCGTCGGTCGAGCCAGTGGGCAAGGTAGACGCAGATCGCCAGCTTTGCCATTTCGGCCGGTTGCACCGCGCCGATGACCGGCAGATCCAGCCAGCGACGCGAACCCGAAACCTCGATCCCGATCCCCGGGATCAGCACCGCGCCTAGCAGCGCCAGGCTCAGCACCAGGCCCGGGATCGCCACGTAGCGCAGCAGCCGGAAGTCGAGGCGGCTCACGATCAGCATCAGCGAGATTCCGAGCACCGCCCAGATCGCCTGCTGCACGCCCTGGGCGCTCGCGTCCGAGGACGCGAAATAGGATCGCACGCTCGATGCGGAATAGACCATCACCACGCCCAATGCCACCAGCGCGACGACCGGGACCAGCAGCCCAACCGCGATCGGGCCACGATCGCGCTGGACACCCTGGCGTGCCACGCGAGTTGCACGGGAGGTGACCACAGCGGCGGCGGTCACCTCGGCAACTCGTCATCCGGACGGATGGCGAGCACGGCTCGGCGGAAGGCGTCGCCCCGCGCCGCATAGTCGGCGAACATGTCGAAACTGGCGGCCGCGGGCGCGAGCAGCACCACGTCACCTGGGTGCGCGACCGCGGCCGCGGCCGCCACGGCGTCGTCCATGCCGGCCGCGAGGCGAACGGGTACCCGGTCCCCGATCAGGGACGCGAGGGTCGGCGCCGTCTCGCCGATGAGCACCGCGGCGCGGCAGCGCTCGACGATGATCCGCGCAAGATCGGCGTAGTCGAGACCCTTGTCCGATCCACCGGCGATGACGACCACCGGCGCCGGGGCGAAAGCACGCAGCCCGGCAATCGCAGCCATCGGGATCGTCGCCTGCGAATCGTTGACCCACCGCAGGCCGGCCCACTCGGCGACCAGCTCCATCCGATGAGGCACGCCACCGAAGCCACGAATCCCCGCTGCGATGGCGTCGCCCGGCACGCCCAGCAGGCTCGCAGCCGTGCCCGCGGCCAGCGCGTCGGCGAGCAGGTGTTCTCCGACGAGTGGCATTTCCGCGACCGGCATGATGCGTTCGCCACCGATCACCAGCCAGCCGTCGCGCAGCGTTCCCGCCAGCCCGGGTGCGGCCGGGTCGAGCCCGTACCACTTCACCGCGCCCCGCGGCAGGCGAGCGCCGAGATCGCGGCAACCTGGGTCATCGGCATTGAGCACGACCCGCCCAGATTCCGCGCTCAATTCGGCCAGCCGTGCCTTCACCGAACGGTAGGCCTCCTGGCTGCCGTGGCGATCCAGGTGGTCGGCCGCGATGTTGGTGTACACGGCGAGCTCCACGCCCCGCGTGATGGTGGGCAACTGCAACTCGGAAAGTTCGAGGACGGCCCAGTCCGTCTCGCTGAGGCGGGTCACCTCCTCGATCAGTGGCCGGCCGATATTGCCGCCCACCCGGTGCGGAACCCCGGCGGCGGTCAGGATCTCGCCGATGAGGACGGTGGTGGTGGTCTTGCCCTTTGTCCCGGTCACGCCCAGCACCTGCGCCCTGGTCAGGCGCAGGAAGAGATCGACCTCGCTAACGATCTCGAGCCCGCGGGCGGCGGCGTCGCTGAGCGCCTCGCGCAGCCATGGGTCGGTGATCGGCAGGCGGAGGCTGATGCTGGGGCTGGTCACAACCAGGTCGGCCGTGTCGAGCAGGCCGCGAACCTCGTCGGGCGAGGCGCCAAGCCGGAGATCGACTCCCGCCTCGGCCAGCGAACCCGCGTCGGGCAGGTCGTGGATGGGCCGGCGGTCATATGCCGTCACCCGGGCGCCGGCGCTCAGCAGGAGGCGCGCCGCGGCACTTCCCGAGCGTGCCAGGCCGAGCACCAGAACTCGCCGATGGCGCAGGTCGGCAAGGGTTCGCACCGAGGCAATGGCGGCGGTCATCGGAGGGCATCCACGCTGGCCAGGAAGAGGCTGAACCCGAGCAGCCCGGCGAGGGCGCTGATGATCCAGAAGCGGATGGTGATCTTTTCCTCGGCCCAGCCCACCAGTTCGAAGTGATGCTGCAATGGGGCCATCCGGAAGATCCGCCGACCGCGGAGACGGAATGAGGCGACCTGTAGAACCACGCTCAGGATGACGGCCAGGAAGACCACGCCGATCACCACCAGCAGGGGAAGCTGTCCGGTGATGGTGGCGACTACGGCCAGGGTCGCGCCCATCGAGAGTGCCCCCGAGTCCCCCATGAACAGCTGAGCCGGGTGCACGTTGAACCACAGGAATCCGATCAGGGCGCCGATCACCAGCGCGCAGAAGATGGCCAGGTTGGGCATCGCGACCTTGCTGCCGGGGACCTCCACCAGGGCGATCAGCAAGTACGCCACGAAGCTGAAGATGAGCGTGCCGCCGGCCAGACCATCAAGGCCATCGGTCAGGTTCACCGCATTGCTGACCCCCACGATCACGAAGGCGACGAAGGCGATGAAGAGCGCACCCCCGATCACGATCTCGCCGGCGAACGGGATGTTGACGGCGGTGATGTCGAAGTGGCGCTGGACGTAGAAGGCCGCCAGCAGGGCGACCACGGTCTGCCACACCAGCTTGTAACGGCCGCGCATCCCGATCCCGGTCCGCACATTCACGTAATCGTCGATCGCGCCCAGCACCGATACCCCTACCAGGGCCAGCATCGGGGTCAGGGTCGAGGCGTCCTCGATCCGCATCGCCATCGCCAGGAACATGACCACCACGACCAGCAGCATGCCGCCCATGGTCGGGGTGCCGGCCTTGGTGGCGTGTCCCTGGGGGCCCTCCACCCGGATCTGCTTACCGAAGCCGAGACGCTGCAACAGGCCGATGTAGATCGGGCCGAGGATCAGCACACCGGCAAATGCCGAGAGGAGCGCCACCAGGATCAGGAGCATGGTCATTCGGCCAGGGCCTCGACCAATGCGTCGAGCGCCATGCCGCGGCTGCCCTTGATCAGCAGCAGGTCGCCGGGACCGGGCGCCAGCTCGCGGTCGACGATCGCCAGCGCAGCGTCGGCGTCGGGCGCCACGGCCACGCGCGCCAGGCCGCGGCTGCGGGCCGCATCGGCGATCCAGCGGCCTCGTTCCCCAACCCCGATCAGGGCATCCACCACCCCGGCGGCACGGATCCCGACTTCGCGGTGGAGCCGCTCCTCGTCAGGCCCGAGTTCCAGCATGTCCCCCAGGATCGCGAACCGGCGGCGGCCGGGCGCCAGCGGCGTTTCGGCGAGGAAGTCGAGCGCGGCTGTCACCGAGACGGGCGAGGCGTTGTACGAATCGTCGACGATCGTCGCTCCCCCCCGGGCCTCGCGCAGCGCCATCCGATGGGGGGCGCTGCTGCCCGCTGCGAGAGCGTCGGCGACCTCGTCGAGAGGGACGCCGAAGCGCTCCGCGACGGCCGCGGCGGCCAACGCGTGCGGCACCATGTGGCGACCCGGCGTCCCGCTCCGCAGGCGGCGAACGCCCCACCCGGCGACCAGGGTGAACACCGTCCCGGCCATCCCCCGCGAGTCCACATCGATGGCCCGGACGTCGGCGCCGGGGGAGAAGCCGTAGGTCCGCACCGCGGCCCGGGTGCCGCCGCGCATGGCGGCGACGCGCGGATCATCCAAGTTGAGGATCGCCATGCCTTCGGGCGGCAGCGCCGCCGGCAGTTCGGCCTTGGCGCGCGCGATCGCATCGATGCTCCCCGCGCGCTCGAGATGCGTGGGATGGACGCTCAGCACCACGCCGACCTCGGGTCGGGCAATCTGGGCCAGCCGCGCAATCTCGCCCTCGGTATACATGCTCATCTCCAGGACCGCCGCCCCGTCCCGGGCGTCAAGGTGGAGCAGGGTCAGCGGCAGGCCGGTCTCGCTGTTCAGGTTGCCCTCGTTGCGCAAGGTGCGAACGGAGCGCGCCAGGACATCGGCGACGATCTCCTTGGCGATCGTCTTGCCGGTCGAGCCGGTGATCCCCACCACTCGCACGGCGGAGCGGCCCCGCCACCAGGCGGCCAACTCCTGCAGCGCGGTGAGCGGATCGGTCACCAGGATCAGCGCCGCGTCCAGGTCGGGCGGCAGGCTCACCGGAGTGGAGACGAGTGCCGCCGCCGCGCCGGAGCGGATTGCGTCCGCGACGAAGCGATGCCCGTCGCTGGTGTGGCCACGCAATGCCACGAAACAGCAGCCAGGGGTTACCTGACGGGAGTCGATGGCGGCAAGCGACACCTCGCTGACGCTGGTGGGCCGGAGGAGCCGGCCACCGGTTGCCGCAAGCAGGTCGGACAGCGGGATGGTTGGCGGCACGCGGTCCCCTGCGGGTGTTCGGGTTGAGTCTAACAACCTCACGGCGCGGCCACGGCTGGGAGCTCTCGATCGGGCGGGATGGCCAGGTAGTCGAGCATCCGCGGAGCAAGTTCGCGGAAGAGCCGATCAGGAGACTGCGCAGTCTGGTAGCGGCCCCACACCGCAGGACGATGAATGAGGATCAGGGTCACCAGCCGCGGCTCGCTGGCGGGCATGATGGAGATGAATGAGGCGTCGATCCAGTCCGAGATGTACTCGGTGGTGGTCACCGACTCGTAGATCGGCTGGCCGTCGGCTCCGGTGCCCACCTGCCGCTGGGTGGTGACCGGCCCGGCGATCTGCGCCGTCCCGGTCTTGCCGGCGATCGAGTAGCCCGGGATTGCCGCCTTCTGGGCGATCCCGTTGTCCACCGCATCGATCAGCAGCCGCAGGACGGTCGCGGCGGTATCGGCGCGCATGATCCGCTCGCCCCGAGGCGTGGCGACCGGGTGATAGACGCCCTCCGCATCGGTCCAGCCCGCGACCAGGTGGGGCGTGACCAGGGTGCCGCCGTTGGCGATCGCCGCATAGCCGGCCACCATCTGGAGGGCCGTGACCGACAGGCCCTGGCCGAATGAATTCTGGGCGGTGGTCAGGTCGCCGCTGCCATTGGCTCCGTCCGGATCCCAGACCACGCCGGACGCCTCGCCGCTGACGTCTACCCCGGTCGGCGCTCCGAAGCCGAAGCGCAGAAAGGCGTGGTACAGCTCCTGCCGGCCGAGCAGCAGACCGATCTTGGCCGCACCAACATTGTTCGAGAGGTTCAGCACGTCGCCGGCGGTCATCGGCCCGTGCCCATACGGGTAGCGGAAGCGGTCCGCGTTCTGGATCCGGTAGCCGCCTAACCGCAGGTTGTTGTCGTCCTCGACCGTGGTGGTCAACTCGATCGCGCCTGCCTCGAGCGCGGCCGCGATGGTGAACGCCTTCATGGTCGAGCCGGGCTCGAACTGACGGCTCACCGCGGGCAGGGAGAAGAGCGCCGGGTCGGCGCTGCCGTAGGCGTTGGCGTCAAAGCTCGGGAACGAGGCCAGGGCCAGGATCGCCCCGGTCTGGACATCCATCACGATGCCGGTTGCGCCATAGGCGTAGTTCAGCTGGTAGGTGCTCCACATCTGCTGTTCGAGGAGGTGCTGCAGCCCGGCGTCGAGGGTGAGGGTCAGGTCGGACCCATTGAGGGGCGGAACGAGCTCGTAGACCGAGTCGGCGATCTGCCGCCCCGCGACGTCCTCCTGGGCACTCACCCAGCCCGGCTCGCCGGCCAGCAGCGGATCGCGCGCGGCCTCGACACCGTACTGGCCCACCCCGTCGATGTTCACGTAGCCGAGCAGTTGGGCGGCCAGGGTTGTCCCCTCGGCCACGCCCGTCATCGGGTAGTAGCGCTTCGGCTCGGGGAGCATCCCCACGCCGCGCAGCCCGAGCGCGGAGACCCGCTCGGCGGTGGTCGCATCCACCCGACGCTTGAGCCACGTCCACGGATCGTCGCTGGCGAGGCGGTCGTAGACCGCGGCCTCGTCCAGATCAAGTACGACCGAGAGGAGCTGGGCCGCGCGACGCTGGTCTTCGATCTTCGGCGGGGTGGCGTAGACCGATTGCACCTGGATCGTGGTCGCCAGCAGGACGCCGGCCGAGTCGAAGATGTCGCCGCGCTCGGCCGGGATGCTCTCATTCTGGGCCCATTGGTGTGCCGCCTGTTCGGCCAGCCAGCCAGCATCCATGACCTGCCACTGCGCCAGGCGAACGCCGATCAGCCCGGAGACGATGGCCATCATCATCAGCAGGAACAGGGCGCGGGCACGGCTGTCAGTCCTGGCGAGCATACGAGTCTCTCCCTCGGCTGCCGTCGCGGGCGGCGGCGGCCGCGGCTGTTACCTGGGTGGGGGGTCAGTCGATGGGGGCAGGGTGGTGAAAGCGACGAGTGACTGGTCGATCGGAGCCAGGCCGAGATCCTCGACGGCTCGCTCTTGGATCACGCTCGGTGACCGGGCCTGTCCGATCTGGACGAGGAGCTGCTGGCGCTCCACCGCCAGCGCGTCGATGCGGCGTTGGAGACTGTTGATCTCGTAGCCAGTCGCGGCTACGTGGGTCGATTGGGACAGGTAGAACAGGCCAAGGCCTGCTGCGGCCAGGATGGCGACAAGCACCGCGGGCACTCCGGGCAGTCGGCGCGCGCGGCGCTTCTCGGCGGCCCGATGAACCGGACGCCTGAGATGTCGCGGCCGTCGGCCCAGAAGGCCGAGGCCGGTAACCGGTCGTGCGCCGATCACCGCCATCAGGCGCCGCCGGCTCGTCCGGATGTGCGGAGCGCCCAGCCGGCGGGAACCCGCTGCTCGGCACGCTCATCGGTCTCCACCGAAGTCCAACCGTCCGTCGACCAGGCCGCTCCATCGCCGGTGAGCGGCATCGAGCGCTCGCGCGCTTCGCGCTGACGCGTGCTGTAGGCGCGCCTGCGGCTCGCCTGGTGATGAGAACGTCCTCGACTCATGACCATCCTCCAGCTGGCAGCCGCTCGGCGACCCGGAGTCGGGCGCTGCGAGCGCGGCGGTTCCGACGGACCTCGTCGGCGGTCGGGGTCAGCCCCCGCTTGTGGACCACCCGCAACTGCGCCCGATGTCCGCAGGTGCAGACCGGGGGTAACGGGTATTCGGAGCAGTCGCGGCTCTCGCGGGCAAGGAACTGCTTCACAACACGGTCCTCGCCGGAGTGGTAGCTGATCACCGCCAGGCGACCACCGGGGCGGAGTGCCTCGAGTGCCCCGGCCAGGCCCGCCGCCAGCACCTCCAACTCGCGGTTGACGGCCATCCGCAGCGCCTGGAAGGTGCGGGTTGCCGGGTGGATCCGGCCTGCATCGGCGCCCCGCGCCGGAGCCGCGGCGGCAATCACGGCGGCAAGGTCCACGGCAGTCATCAGGCGCCCTTCCGCACGCGCCGCCACGATCGCCTGCGCGATGCGGCCTGCACGGCGTTCTTCACCAAACGACGAGAGGATGCGGGCGAGGTCTCGAGCCGACGATCGGTCGATGAGCTGGAGGGCCGATAGACCACGTTCTTCATCGAATCTCATGTCCGGCGGCGCATCGGCCGCGAAACTGAAGCCGCGGTCGCGCGCGGCGAGTTGATAGCTGGAGAGGCCCAGGTCAAACACGACCGCGTCGAGCGGCAGGAATCCCGCCTCGGCAGCGACCGGGTGGAGTGCCTCGAAATTCGCCTGGCGCAGGACGACCCGGTCGCCGAAGCGCCCAAGCGTGCGGTGCGCCTCCCGGATGGCCGCCCGATCGGCGTCGCGGCCGAGCAGACGGCCATACGGGGCCGCGGCCTCCAAGAGTCGCTCGGCGTGCCCTCCGCCTCCGACCGTGCAGTCCGCAATGGAACTGTCGGGCCCCAGGCCGAGCGAGGCGACAACCTCGTCGACGAGGACCGGCAGGTGCCCTTCTCCCATTCGCGGTCACACCTTTCTGGCCGGACGACGGGCCGAGCGGCCCGGAGACGCATCCAATCGGGCAGCGCAACGTGCGTCATGGCGTCGCGTGCCCTCAGATCCCGAGATCGGCGAGGTGTTCGGCCAGCGCCTCCGGCTGGTCCTCGATCCGCGCCCGATAGGTCGCCCACGCCTCCGGTGCCCAGACTTCAAGTCGATTGAGCGCCCCGACCACCACGACCTCGCCCTCGGCCACCTGGGCGTAGGTGCGCAGGTAGGCCGGCACCAGGACCCGGCCCTGTCGATCGAGGTCGACTTCGGTAGCCCCCGACGACATGAACCGCGCGAACTCGCGTGCCCGCGCGTTGGTCAGGGGCAGCCCGGCGATCTTCGTGGCGAGGCTGTCCCACTCCTCGGATGGGAAGACCGCCAGGCAGCCGTCCAGCCAGCGAGCCAGGGTCGCACCCCGTTCGAGGCGGGCACGGAAGCGCGCCGGGATCGCCACCCGCCCTCGATCATCGAGGGTGTGGCGGAACTCGCCCGTCAGGAAGGTGCCGCGCTCCATCGATCCCGCCGTCCTGCCTGTCTACCATTCTTCCCCACTTGACCCCATTTTGGGCCACAGGGCGCCATTCTACAGGGCGTGCTCGCCCCGTCAAGGCATTTCCGCGCGGAGATCGCGCACGGCTACCCTGCCCCGCGTGCGACCCCCATCCATCGGCCACGGATTTGTGGGCTGGCTGGCGCTGGCGGCGTGCTGCGCTCTCATCACGGCGGGACCCGTGGCCGGCGGCACGCTGCCGGAGTGTCGGTTCGACGACCTTCAGACCAAGTACACCGATCCCGCCGAATGGGACCGCACCTTGCTCGACACGATCTACCGGGTGGCGGACGACTAGGTCCCACCAGATCTGGTCCGGACCAGCCGGGCCGGGCTGAGCGACGAGTTCTGGGTGCGCTCCCTGATGGTTGACGACCTCACGGCCCTCGCCAATGCCGGGGCGGCCGCCGGGACGCCGATCGCGATCCAGTCGGCGTATCGATCACACCTGGGCCAGGTGCTGACCGTCGAGGACTGGGTGGCACGCGTCGGCGAGGCGGAGGCCCTGCTCTCGAGTGCCCGTCCGGGTCACTCCGAGCACCAGTTGGGGCTTGCGATCGATTTCCGCGGCGTGGATGGACCTGCGCCATGGGAGGTGGCCGACTGGGCGGCAACCCCCGTGGGCGACTGGCTGGCCGCCCACGCCTGGGAGTTCGGCTTCGTGATGAGCTACCCCGCCGGGTTCAGCCCCTCGATCACTTGCTACAGGTATGAGCCCTGGCACTTCCGCTGGATGGGGCGCGGCCGCCTCGCCGGTGAGAGGCTCGCCGGTACCCACCCTGCGAGCCAGCCCGGAAGCGTCGCGCGGCTCGTCCATGACCGTCCCTTCCGACGCGTGGCCGGCCGGCCTGGCCCTGATCCTTGCCGGCGGCCTCCTGTTCTACGGACTCAGAGGCGGTCGGCGGGGAGGATGATGTAGGTCATGACCCCGTCCTGACCCTGGTACACCTCGCGAATCAGGAATGGGCCGGAGAGGCTGGCGATGTACGAATATCCCGCGTATTCGCCTTCCGTGGTGCGCCAGTGGTGGCGCCCGTTGGGTTCGGGCGCGGTGATCTCCTCCACCGGGGCTCGGCTGAAGTCCGAGAAGGTCGCCGAGGCTTCGGTGACGATGACTCCCTCGTCATCAACGAGGTAGATGGTGTAATCGCCACGTAGCACCGTGATCTCGAGTCCGACGAACACGTCGCCCGGTCGGGGCGTCGGATCAGGGATTGGTGTCTCGCGCGGCGTCGCTGCGATCGACGGCTCAGCAGAGAGCGTCGGGGCGACGCTCTGGGTTGGTGTCGGCGACGAGCTCGGGATGGGGGTGGGGCTGGCCGGCTGGCCGCCGAGGAACAGGTAGCCCGCGCCTGCGCCGCTGGCAACCAACACCACCAAACCGGCGATGAGCAGCCCGCCTCGCCCCAGACTCGGCCAGGACGGCGTGGTGGCCGCGGTCGTTGGGACCGGCGCTGGAGGAATGGGGCGGCGCAGGGCCTCGAGCTCCTCGGTGGGGATGACCAGCACCCCGCGCAGGTAGCGCGGGCAGTTCCCATAGCCTCGCTGCAGGCAGACTCGCTGCTGCTGATCAGAGGAGAGCTCCATCGCCTCGCCGAGCGCGAAGCAACGGTGCTGGTGGGTAGCGCCATCGTGATATTCCGGCCGGGCGCCGTCGAGTCCGAGGAAGGGACATACCGTATCGGGCCGCAGGGCCAGCGCCTCGAACAGGATGCGCCGGTCAGGGTCACCGGCTACTGCCGGCTGCGAAGCCTTGCGACGACCGAACACGAAGGCAGTCTAGCGCGCCCCGGCTGCGGGCCAGCACTACTCGGAACGGGCCTGACCGGGTGGTACGAACCGGCCATTGAGCCGCATGTCGGCGCCCCACTACGCTTGAGCGCGGCCGTAACCGTGGCCAACCGGGAGGAGATCAGCCAGATGGCAGTTCAGCCGAGCGAACCAACGCAGCGTGCTCCGATCAAACGCGGCGGGCAGATCCGACGCTGCTGGGTCCGGATGGTACGCATCGTGCCTGCGCCGGATGGCCGGGCGGTGGACGTGACCTGCCTGCTGGGAGGCCGAGACCACCCGCTGCCGCTGGGCACCCTCGAAGAGGCGCGCCCGATCTGCAACGCGTGCGTGGCCACCACCATCTGGCGGGTGGACGAGGACTGAGTTCCCCGGAGAGCGGCCTGTAAGCCGGGTCCTGTGCCGGCGCCGACTGGCGCCGCGACGGCCATCCATCTGAGCGACCTACCCGAGGGCTGAGCGAGCCACCTGCTGCGGCGCGAACGCCGCGTTTCGCCCTCCTATTCGGTCTTGCTCCGGCTCGAGCTTGCCGCGTTTCACTCCCGCTTGCGCGGGCATCGTCACTGTGGCGCTGGTCCTCGCCTCACGGCGGACGGGCGTTACCCGCGAGCCTGCTCTGTGGAGCCCGGACTTTCCTCGAACGCCGCCTTTCGGCGATCGCGTCCGCGGCCGTCCGGCCGCCTCCAGGGATCCCTACTCTACTCCCCCGAGGCGTTGCGCCCCACGCAGCTCGTCGATTGCCACGTTGCTGAGCCGGTCCGCCTCGCGGTTCAGTTCGCGCGGAACGTGGGCGACCGTATATCCGTCGAACTGCGCCAGCAGGCCCATGACCCGGAGATGAATCGGCTTGAGGTCGGGATGCTTGACCCGATAACGCCCGCTGATCTGGCGCGCGACCAGCTCGGAATCGGTGCGCAGATCAATCCGCCTGGCGCCCAACCGCCGCGCTTCGCGCAGCGCGTCCTCCACCGCGGTCCACTCGGCAACGTTGTTGCTGCACACGCCGAGGAAGCGGGCGAGTTCGGCGACGAGCGCTCCGGTCTGCGCATCACGCAGGACGGCGCCGAGCCCAGCGGGCCCGGGATTGCCGCGCGCGGCACCATCGGTATGGATCAGCAGCCGATCAACCACGCTCGGCGGCCGCGACCTCGGCCGTGACCTCCATGATCGCGCGGGTGATCTGGATCCCGCGCGGACAAGCCTCCACGCAATTCATCACCGTCCGGCAGCGCCACACCCCGTCGGCCTCGGCCATGATCTGGAGGCGCTCTTCGCGCGCCGTGTCGCGGCTGTCGAAGATGAATCGATGGGCGTTCACGATGGCTGCCGGTCCGACGTAGTCGGGGTTGCTCCAGAACGACGGGCAGGCGGTCGTGCAGGCACCGCACAGGATGCACTTGCTGGTGTCGTCGAAGCGCGCCCGCTCCTCGGGCGACTGGCGCCGCTCCCGGCCGTCTTCGGGAAGTTCCCCACCGATGAGGAATGGCATGATCGAGCGGTACGAGTCCCAGAACGGCTCGGTATCGACCAGCAGGTCCTTGAGGACCCGCTGACCACGCAAGGGTTCGACGCTGATCTCTGGGCCGGAGTCCTTGACCAGCGCCTCGCAGGCGAGCCGATTGCGACCGTTGATCAGCATCGCGTCCGAGCCGCACACCCCGTGGGCGCATGAGCGGCGGAAGGTGAGAGTGCCGTCGTGGTACCACTTGACCTGGTGCAGCAGATCAAGGACCCGGTCAGACGGTTCGGCTGTGAGCCGGTACTCGGCCCAGTGCGACTCGATTCCGGCCTCGGGGTTGGCTCGGCGGATGCGGAGCAGGACGTCCATCGGTCCCTCGCGGCTCAGTACACCCGGGGCTTCGGCTCGAAGCGGGTGACGCTCACCGGCTTGTAGGCCAGTCGCGACGTCCCTCCGGCCGAGTCCCGGTAGGCGAAGGTGTGGCGCAGCCAGGTCACGTCATCACGCTCGGGGAAGTCCTCGCGCGCGTGAGCGCCACGGCTCTCGGTGCGCGCTACTGCCGACTCCACCGTGGCCTCGGCGCAGTCAATCAGATATCCGAGTTCGAGCGCGTCCACCAGGTCGGTGTTGTAACGCAGCCCGTGGTCGTCGACGGCCAGATACCGGGCTCGGTCCTGCAACTCACGGACGATCCGCAGAGTCTGCTCGAGGAGCTCGGCGGTGCGATACACGCCGCAGCCGCTGAACATCGCCTCCTGCAGCTCGGCGCGGATGACCGCCGGCCGCTCCCCGTCGCTCGAACCCCGGAGCCGGGCAAGCGTCGCCCGGGCGGCAGCCTCGGCGTCGCGGTCCGGTGTGGGCGCCGGGGCATCGGCGAGGTGGGCGGCCATCGCCAGGCCGGCGCGCCGCCCGAAGACCAGGATGTCGAGCAGCGAGTTGGTGCCGAGCCGGTTGGCGCCGTGGACACTGACGCAGGCACACTCGCCGGCGGCGAAGAAGCCGGGCACCACTCGTCCGGTCTCATCGGCCAGCACCCTGCCGTCCACATCGGTCGGGATCCCGCCCATCGCGTAATGGGCGGTCGGCTGGATCGGGACAAGGTCGGTCAGCGGCTCGAGGCCGAAGTAGGTCCGAATGAACCCGCTCATGTCGGGAAGCTTCTGGTTGAGGACCTCCGCGCCGAGGTGCCGGACGTCGAGGTGGACGAAGTCCCCGCCGTTGATCCCCCGCCCCGCCGCGATCTCCTGGTAGATTGATCGGCTCACGACGTCGCGGCTGGCGAGGTCCTTCATGGTCGGCGCGTACCGCTCCATGAACCGCTCCCCCTCACCGTTCACCAGGAACCCGCCCTCGCCGCGCATCGCCTCGGAGAGCAGGAAGCCGAGCTTGTACATGCCGGTGGGGTGGAACTGGAAGAACTCCATGTCCTCGAGCGGCAGGCCGCGTCGCCGGGTGATCGCCACGCCGTCGCCGGTCAGGGTGTGGGCGTTGGAGGTGACCTTGAAGATCTTGCCGAAGCCGCCGGTGGCGAAAAGGACGGCGCGGGCGCCGAAACTGTGCAGCTCGCCGGTGGCCAACTGGAGTGCGATCACCCCGCTGACGCGACCGCCCGGCCCATCGGGCATCTGCAGGTCGAGGACCTGGTACTCGTCGTAGAAGAGCACCTCGCGCGCAATGCATTGCTGGTACAGGGTCTGGAGGATGGCGTGCCCGGTCCGATCCGCGGCAAAGCAGCTGCGACGCACCGGCCCGTCGCCGTAGTTGCGGGTGTGGCCGCCGAAGCGGCGCTGGTCGATCCGGCCGTCGGGGGTGCGGTCGAATGGGAGGCCAAGATGCTCGAGGTTGATGATCGTCTCGACCGCCTCGCGACACATCACCTCGGCCGCGTCCTGGTCGACCAGGTAGTCCCCGCCCTTGACCGTGTCGAACCAATGCCACTCCCAGTGGTCCTCTTCGGTATTGCCCAGGGCGGCGCATACCCCACCCTGCGCCGCACCGGTATGCGAGCGTGACGGATAGAGCTTGCTGATGACCCCGATCCGGGCCTCGGGCCCGAGCACGTTCTTGAGTTCGAGCGCCGCGTACAGGCCCGCCCCGCCGGCCCCAACCACCACCGCGTCGAGTTGGTGGATGCGGGGCCGTTGTGTGCGCCCGGCCAGCGCCAGAGTGGCGACCGGGTCGCTCAAGTGAGCGGTCCGATCGCTCAAGTGAGCGCCGGATCGAAGGTCACGACCACCAGGATCCCCAGCAGCAGCCAGATCAGGCCCAGGCCGATGAGGACCCAGGTCAGGACCGATCGCAGCCCGCCGCGCTCGACATAGTCAGCCACGATGATCCGCGCACCGTTCACCCCATGGACCAGGGCGAGCACCAGCAGGAGCAGGTCGTAGATCCGCCAGAACGGGGTGCCCCAGCGGCTGGTCACGAACGCGAAGTTGATCTCCTGCCCGGTGAGCTGCACCAACACGTGCATGATCAGCATGTGCCCCAGGGCAAGCAGCACCAGCAGCAGGCCGCTGATCCGCATGAAGTACCACATGAACCGTTCGCGGCCGGCGTGGTCCGGACGCGGGTGAGCAGCGCGGGAAGGGTTGCGGCGCAGGGGGTCGCCCTCCACCGGCCAGACGCGGCGCGATCCCGTCATCGTGCGGGTCCCCACGGCGCGTAGGGGGTCAGCATGATGATCGCCAGCGGGATCATGGTCAGCACCGTGGCGCCGATCACACCCCAGGTCAGCGG
The DNA here is from genome assembly GCA_046715765.1 of Candidatus Limnocylindria bacterium. Lineage (GTDB taxonomy): Bacteria > Chloroflexota > Limnocylindria > QHBO01 > QHBO01 > JBKJYH01. The sequence goes on along the minus strand of JBKJYH010000143.1, from coordinate 39,283 downwards.
GCGATACCAGGACGTGGTCGAGGGCCAGAAGTCCATCAGGATCACACGCAACCCGTTCAGGGAGTGATAGACCAGCGCGGCCATCAGCACGATCTCCCCCAGGCGCACGGGCAGGTTGCGGAAGAGCGTCTGGGTCCAGTCGTACACCTCGGGGCCAAAGGCCAGGGTCGCGTTCTCGATGATGTGCATGAACAGGTAGATCAGAACCCCGATCCCCGAGGCCCGATGGCCGAACCAGGCCAGCTGTGCCCAACTGACCCCGTAGCCGACGAAGGGGAAGCGGAACCTCATGCGCCGCGCACCCGCTCCGCCACGGCCGCCGCAAATGCCCGCGTGCCGGCGCTGCCGCCCAGGTCGGCGGTCACGGTCCGCCCCTCGGCGACCACCGCGCGCAGCGCCGTCTCGATCCGTTCGGCGGCCCCGACCTCTCCGATGTGGCGCAGCATGAGCGCGCGGGAGAGGATCAGCGCGGTCGGGGTGGCCCGGTCCTGGCCGGCGTACTTGGGGGCCGAGCCGTGAACCGGCTCGAAGACCGCGGCCCGCTCCCCGATGTTGGCGCCGGGCGCAACCCCCAACCCGCCGACCAGGCCGGCGGCCAGGTCACTGACGATGTCGCCGTACAGGTTCGGCAGGACCAGCACGTCGTACTGTTCCGGCTTCTGGACGAGTTGCATGCACATGTTGTCCACGATCCGATCCTCGAAGCCCACTCGGCCCTCGTACTCGGCCGCGATCTGCTGGCAGCTCTCCAGGAAGAGGCCGTCGGAGAGCTTCATGATGTTGGCCTTGTGGACCGCGGTCACCTTGCTGCGGCCGTTGCGGACCGCGTACTCGAATGCGTAGCGCGCGATCCGCTGGCTGGCTGAGCGGGTGATGATCTTGATGCTCTCGGCCGCGTCGGGTCCGACCCGATGCTCGATCCCCGCGTACAGGTCCTCGGTATTCTCGCGGACGATCACCAGGTCGATCCCGGTGTAGCGCGATTTGACCCCGATCATGCTGCGCGCGGGCCGAACGTTGGCGTACAACTCCAGCGTCTGGCGCAGGCCGACGTTCACGGAGCGGAAGCCGGTCCCCACCGGGGTGGTGATCGGTCCCTTGAGCGCGATCCCGGTGCGGCGAATCGACTCGACCACCCGTTCCGGGAGGGGCGTGCCCTCCGCCGCGATGGTGGCCTCGCCGGCCTGCTGCAGGTCCCACTCGAAGCGGATCCCGCTCGACTCGAGGACTCCGACGGTTGCTTCGGCAAGCTCTGGACCGATGCCGTCGCCGGGGATCAGGGTGACCGCGTAACTCATGGCCGTCGGTGCTCCGTTCGGGCGCCGGTCACAGCGCCGACGCTCGATCGCCAGTCTACTCAGGTTCGACCCGCGCCGGTCGCGGCCGAGGGACATCGGGCTACAATCGCCCGGCTCCCCCGCCGGGGCGTCCGCCGCGCCGCAGCACGGACCACACTCAGGGTGGAGGCTCGTTGAAGCTCCAGGAGTATCGAAGCAAGGAGATCCTGGCCCGCCACGGCGTCCCGGTGCAGGCCGGCTTGGTGGCGACCGACCCCGACGCGGCACGAGCCGCGGCCGCGCAGATCGGCGGGCCGGTGGTGGTCAAGGCCCAGGTCCTGGTCGGTGGACGGGGCAAGGCAGGCGGGATCAAGCTGGCGGCGACCCCCGATGAGGCGGCCCAGCGCGCGGCCGACATCCTGGCCCTGACGATCAAGGGCGTGCCGGTCAAAACGCTGCTCATCGAGCCGGCGGTCGAGATCGCGAGTGAGGCCTACCTGGGGTTGATCCTCGACCGTGCAGCCAGGGCGATCACGATCATCGCCAGTGCGGAGGGTGGGATCGAGATCGAGGAGACGGCGCGCCTCCGGCCGGACGCGGTGCTGCGCCTTCCCCTCCATCCCCTCCTCGGGCTGCAGCGCTTCAACGTCCGCCGGGTGAGCTTCTTCCTTGGCATCCCCGAAGGTCTGCGCCATGACTTCGCCGCGGTCCTCGAGGGCCTGTACCGCGCGTTCGTGGCGGTCGATGCCGACCTCGCCGAGATCAACCCGCTGGTGGTCGACGCGGCGGGGAGCCTGCTGGCGCTCGACGCCAAGATCGTGGTGGACGATTCCGCCCTGGCCCGGCACCCCGAGATCGAGGCCATGCGCGATCTCAACGAGGAAGATCCGGCGGAGATCGCCGCCCGCGAGGCGGGGATCAACTTCATCAAGCTCGACGGCAGCATCGGGTGCATGGTCAACGGCGCCGGGCTGGCGATGGCGACGATGGACCTGGTCAAGCTGGCCGGTGGGGAGCCGGCCAACTTCCTGGACATCGGGGGCGGGGCCAAGGCCGACCGGGTGGCGGCGGCCTTCCAGATCATCCTGGCCGATCCGAAGGTGCGAGCCATCCTGGTGAACATCTTCGGCGGGATCACCCGCGGCGACGAGGTCGCACTGGGGATCGTGGACGCCCGGGAGCGGCTCGGACGTCAGGTACCGATGGTGGTTCGGATCGAGGGCACCAACGCGGAGGAGGCGGCCGCCATCCTGCGGGAGGCGAACCTGATCACCGCCGCCAGCCTGGACGAAGCCGCCGCGCTGGCGGTGGCCGCCGCGAGGGAACCGGGATGAGCGTCCTTGTCAACGCCGACACTCGCCTGGTGGTGCAGGGGATCACCGGTCGTGAGGGGGACTTCCACTCGCGCGCCATGCTCGAGTACGGAACTCGGTTGGTGGCCGGGGTGACCCCGGGCAAGGGTGGCCAGACCACCCTCGACGGCCAGGTTCCGGTTTTCGACACGGTCTTCGACGCTGTGCGCCAGACCGGCGCCAACACCAGTTGCATCTTCGTCCCGGCGGCCGGCGCGCCTGACGCGATCCTGGAAGCCGCCGACGCCGGAATCGCCCTGATCGTGTGCATCACCGAGGGGATCCCCGCCCTGGACATGCTCCGGGTCCGACCGGTGCTGGATGCCTCCGGCGCGCGACTGATCGGGCCGAACTGTCCGGGCGCCACCTCACCCGGGCAGGCCAAGGTCGGGATCATCCCGGGCCACATCCACCGCCCCGGTCCGGTGGGGCTGGTCAGCCGTTCCGGCACGCTGACCTACGAGGTGGTCCAGGCGCTGACCGATGCCGGCCTCGGCCAGTCGACCTGCGTCGGGATCGGGGGAGACCCGATCGTGGGCACCAGCTTCACCGATGTGATCGACTTGCTCAACCGCGACCCGGCGACCGAGGCGATCGTGATGATCGGCGAGATCGGCGGCGACGAGGAGGAGCGGGCCGCCGCATTCTGTACCGCCAACGTTCGCAAGCCGATGGCCGCCTTCGTCGCGGGCCGCACCGCACCTCCCGGCCGGCGAATGGGCCATGCCGGCGCGATCATCTCGGGCGGCGCGGGCACTGCCGAGTCGAAGCGCGCGGCGCTCGAGGCCGCGGGGATCAGGCTGGCGGATTCCCCGTCGCAGATTCCTGGCCTGCTGCGCGCCGGCGGACTCGCCTAGCCCCGGTCCCGGGCCTCCCATTCGGTCGGTCGCCGCTCTGACACCTCCTGCAGCAGCTCCCACAGCACGCCGTTGAGGGTCCGCGGATGGACAAACGCGACCGCTCCGTGGGCTCCTGGGCGCGGCTCGCGATCGATCAGCTCGGCCTCGGCCGCCGCCAGTCCGGCCAGGTCGGCCGGCAGGTCGTCACTGGTCAGGCAGACGTGATGCAGCCCCTCCCCACGATCCGCCAGCAGGCGCGCTACCCCGCTCTCGGCATCGGTCGGCTCCACCAACTCGATGCGGGGGGCGGGCGCCGGTCCGGTGGACAGGAAGCAGAGCCGCACGCGCTGGCTCGGAAAATCCAGTGGTGCGCCGTCCGGCTCCCAGCCGAACAGCGCACGGTAGCGCGGCAGCGACTCCTCGATCGAGCGGACCACCACCGCCACGTGGTGAATCGTCCCGAGGCTCATGGGCGGTATTCCCCCCAGGCCTCGCGCAGCGTGGCGCTGATTTCACCCAGGGTCAGGTCGGCCTCGATGCCTGCCCGGATGCGGGGCAGGACATTCTCCGTGCCGCGGGCGGTGCCCAGCAGGTCGATGCGGGCGGCGTCGGCCGCGACCTGGTCGCGCGTCGCGCGGAGCGCCTGGGTGCGAGCCACCTGGCGGCGCTCGGCCGCAGGGTCGATCGCCTGGACGGCGGGCGCCTGGGCGTCCCCGTCGTCGGAGAACGCGTTCAATCCGACCACGATCTGCTCACCCGATTCGATCGCCCGCTGCACTTCGTAGGCGGCCTCGGCGATGGCGGCCTGCTGGTATCCCGCGCCGATCGCCTCCAGCGTGCCTCCGCGCCGCGCGATCTCCTCCAACTCCGTTTGGACGAGGGCCTCGATCCGGTCGGTGAGCTCCTCCACGTAGTACGACCCGCCCAGGGGATCCACCGGCGCGAGGAGCCCCGATTCGGATGCCAGGACCTGCTGGGTGCGCAGGGCGAGCCGGGCGCTCGCGGGAGTGGGCAGGCCGAGCGCTTCATCGAACGCGTTGGTGTGCAGCGACTGGGCGCCGCCCAGCACCGCGGCCATCGCCTGGACCGTGGTGCGGACCACGTTGTTGTGTGGCTGCTGCGCGGTGAGGGTCGACCCGCCGGTCTGCACGTGGAAGCGCATCGCCATGCTCCGCGGATTGCGGGCCTCGAACCGGTCGCGAGCCAGCCGCGCCCAGGCGCGACGCGCCGCCCGGAACTTGGCGACTTCCTCGAACAGGTCGTTGTGGGCGGCGAAGAAGAAGGAGAGGCGTGGCGCGAACTCATCGAAGGCCATCCCCGCGCTGAGCGCCGCCTCGGAGTAGGCGACCGCGTTGGCGAGGGTGAAGGCAACCTCCTGCGCGGCGGTGGCCCCGGCCTCCCGCATGTGATACCCGCTCACGCTGATCGTGTTCCAGGCCGGCAGCTCGGCGCGGCAGTAGGCGAAGGTATCGGTGATCAGGCGCATCGACGGACCCGGCGGGTAGATGTAGGTCCCGCGGGCGATGTACTCCTTGAGGATGTCGTTTTGGATGGTGCCGCGCAGCTCCCGAAGGTCTGCCCCCTGCCGGCGCGCCACGGACTCGTACAGGACCAGCAGGATCGCCGCGGTGGCGTTGATCGTCATGCTGGTGCTGACCTGGTCAAGGGCGATCCCGTCGAACAGGAACTCCATATCGGCCCGGCTGTCGATCGGGACCCCGACTCGTCCCACCTCCCCGGCTGCCAGGGGATCGTCGGAGTCGTAGCCCATCTGGGTCGGCAGGTCGAACGCGACCGACAGCCCGGTCTGCCCGCTCTCCAACAGGTATCGGAAGCGTCGGTTGGTCTCCTCTGCCGAGCCGAAGCCGGCGTACTGGCGCATGGTCCAGGGTCGGCCGCGGTACCCGTCGGGGTGCACGCCCCGGGTGAAGGGGAATGTGCCCGGGTCGCCCAGCTCGGCAGCCGGATCGAAGGCACCCGGCTGCGGAGTGCGGTAGACGCGCCGCACTTCAATCCCTGAGCTGGTCCGGCGCGCGGCGCGGGCAGCGGGCTGGGCGTCGGTCATCGGGCCCGATCCTACTCCAGGGTGACCAGCACGGCGCCGACGGCAACAACCTGTCCGGGCTTGACCGCCACTCCGCTGACGCGACCGGCACGCGGGGCACGGACCAGGTTCTGCATCTTCATGGCTTCGATGGTGACGAGAGGCTCACCGGCCTCCACCCCGGCACCGACCGCGGCTGCCACCCGGACCACCAGCCCGGGCAGCGTGGCCCGAACATCGAGCGGGCCCTGGTGTTTGCCCCCAGCCGCCTCGATCTCTTCGAGTGCTCGCTCGCGCCAGGTACGGACCCGCACGCTGATTCGGCGTCCACCCAGGGTGATGATCCAGTCCTCGCCGGAACCCTCGGCCAGGGCCCGAACCGAGGCCCCGTCCCGGCTCATCCGGACGATGCCTGCCCCACGGTCGATCCAGTCGAAGGTCCAGCCCTCGGCCGGCTCGACCACGGCCCCGTCGATGGAGACCTCGGGGGCGTTCATCGGCCCCAGCGCTCCACCGCGTCGCGTCGCGCCTGGCTCGCCCATCCGCGGTCGACGGCGCTGGACGGGCCGGCCACCCGAGTGGGCGTCCCCACGCGCGCCGCGAGAGCCGCACTGGCGGCCAGGCCAAGCTCGTCGGTACCGACGGGCGGGCCGCCGCTCCACAGCTCGCCGATCAGCCCGGTGTCGTAGCGGCCCGCCGCGAATCCGGGTTGGTCCACCAGCCAGCGGAAGAACGGCAGGCCGGTCTGGACGCCGCCGATCAGGGTTTCATCCAGCGCGCGCCGGAGGCGGGCGATGGCTGTCGGCCGGTCGGTCGCCACGACCAGCAACTTCGCCAACAGCGGGTCGTATTCAGCAGGCAGGTTCATCCCCGCTCGAACCCCCGGGTCAACCCGGACCCCGGGTCCATCCGGCATCTCCCAGGCGCCGATCCTGCCCGGCGCTGGCGCAAAGTCGTGGTACGGATCCTCGGCGTAGAGACGCACCTGGATCGCGTGGCCGCGCGACTCGCAGGCAACCACCTCCGGCCCGAGTCGCTCTCCCGCCGCGATCCGGATCTGCCACGCCACCAGGTCCAGGCCGGTGACCAGTTCGGTGACTCCGTGTTCGACCTGGAGCCGGGTGTTCATCTCGAGGAAGTAGTGATGCCCATCTCCGTCGAGGAGGAACTCCGCGGTCGCCGCACTGTGGAAATCGACGGCGCCAACGACCCGGCGCGCCGCGTCGAAGAGGGCGGCCCGCACGGTCTCGTCGACCGCAGGAGAGGGAGATTCCTCGAGCAGCTTCTGGTGACGCCGCTGGACGGAACAGTCCCGTTCGCCGAGGACGGCGAGCCCGCCGTGCCGATCGCCGAGGAGTTGGACCTCGACGTGGCGCGCCGGCGACACCAGGCGCTCGGCGTAGATCGTGCCGTCGCCGAACGCCCCGGCCGCCTCACTACTCGCATTGGCCAGGGCGAGCGCCACCTCCTCGACCCGGTCGACGCGACGCATGCCCCGCCCTCCGCCGCCCGCGGCTGCCTTGAGCAGCGCCGGGAATCCAACCTCGGCGGCGATCTGTGCGGCGGCAGCGCCGGGATCATCGGTCAGCGGCAACCGCGTGCCGGGGACGACCGGCACTCCGGCGTCGGCTGCCGCTCGTCGCGCGGCGAGTTTGTCGCCGAGCTGAGCCAGGGTCGCCGACGGGGGTCCCACGAAAGCCAGGCCGGCGTCCTCCACCGCGGCGGCGAACTGCGCGTTCTCGGCCAGGAATCCGTAGCCCGGATGAATCGCGTCGGCGCCGGAACGACGCGCCGCGTCGAGCACTGCTCCGATGTCGAGATACGAGTGCGCCGGCGATGCGGGACCGATCCGCTGGGAATGGTCCGACGCCCGAACGTGCGGCGCCTCGGCATCCGCGTCGGAGTAGACCGCGACGGTTTCGATCCCGAGTTCGCGACAGGCGCGCAGGATCCGGATGGCGATCTCGCCCCGGTTCGCAATCAGCAGGCGGCGGAAGGGTGGGCTCAACGCGGGTCGCTGTCTTTGTGCACGGACAGTCAGAGCGGGATGTTGCCGTGCTTGCGGGCAGGGCCCGGCTGGCGCTTCCCGTCAAGCAGCGACAACGCGCCGGCGACGCGACCGCGCGTCTCCGACGGAAGGATCACCTCGTCGATGTAGCCGCGCGCGGCGGCCACGTATGGGTTGTTGAAGCGTTCCTCGTAGTCCGCCACCAGGCGACCACGTTCCGCCTCCGGGTCGGCGGCCGACTCGATCGCCTCCCGGAAGATGATGTTGACGGCGCCCTCTGCGCCCATCACCGCGATCTCCGCAGTGGGCCACGCGAAGTTCAGATCGCCTCGGATGTGCCGACTGCTCATGACGTCGTAGGCGCCGCCATACGCCTTGCGGGTGATGACCGTCACCTTGGGAACGGTTGCCTCCGCATACGCGTACAGCAACTTCGCGCCGTGCCGGATGATGCCGTGGTGTTCCTGTTCGACACCAGGCAGGAATCCGGGGACATCGACCAGGGTAACCAACGGCACGTTGAAGCAGTCGCAGGTGCGGACGAAGCGCGCGGCCTTGTCGGACGCGTCGATGTCCAGCACCCCCGCCAGCACTTCAGGCTGCTGGGCCACGATCCCAACCGGCCGGCCCTCGATTCGCGCGAACCCGCAGATCACGTTTCGCGCGAAGTGTTCGTGCACCTCGGTGAATGACTCGGCGTCGACGATGCCACCGATCACCCGATGCATGTCGTAGGACTGCCGAGCCGAATCGGGGATCACCTCGTCCAACTCGGCGCCGGTCACCGACGGTGCGTGCCACTCGGCGCCGATGAGCGGCGCGTCAACATTGTTCTGGGGCAGATACCCCAGGACTCGGCGTGCAATCGAGAGCGCCGCCGCCTCACCGCCGGCCAGGAAGTGCGCGACGCCGCTCAGTTCGTTGTGGACCCGCGCACCGCCCAGTCCCTCGAGGTCGATCTCCTGGTGGGTTACCGCCTTCACCACGTTCGGTCCGGTCACGAACATGAAACTGGTGCCGTCGGCCATGATCGTGAAGTCGGTGATCGCCGGGGAGTAGACCGCACCCCCCGCGCAGGGCCCCAGGACGACCGAGATCTGCGGGACGACACCGGACATCATGGTGTTGCGCAGAAAGATTTCGGCGTATCCGCCGAGGGAGACGACTCCCTCCTGGATCCGCGCTCCCCCCGAGTCGGACAGACCGATGATCGGCGCGCCGGTCTGTGCGGCTAGGTCCATGACCTTGCAGATCTTCTCGGCATGTGCCTCCGAGAGTGACCCGCCGAAGACCGTGAAGTCCTGCGCGTACACGAACACGCGGCGGCCGTCGATCGTGCCATGTCCGGTAACCACACCGTCGCCGAGGTACAGCTCCTGGTCGATGCCGAAGTCGGTACCTCGGTGGGTAACGAACGCATCGAACTCGACGAAGCTCTCGTCGTCGAGGAGCAGTTCGAGCCGGTCCCGCGCGGTGAGCTTGCCTCGCGCGCGCTGCTGTGCGACACGCTGCTCGCCGCCGCCCTGGCGCGCGTCCTCGCGCATGCGTCGGAGTCGAGCGAGTCGGTCGGCAGTCGACATCGGTGCGGTCCTTCGTGCTGGTGGGCCCAGCAGGGATCGAACCTGCGTCCCGCCGGTTATGAGCCGGATGCTCTTACCACTGAGCTATGGGCCCAGATGATGGTGGACAAGTCCGAGTATAGGGCCTCGTCTTTGCACACAGACGCGTCGTGCCGACGACCTTGTGGATAACTCTGGGCATCGGCCGACCTCGCGCGCCGGTATCATCAGCTGGAGCGCATCCGCGCACTCCCCCAATCCCGCCCAGCGCAAAGGGTTCGTCCGTGAGCAAGGTCATTGCCATCGCAAATCAGAAGGGCGGCGTCGGGAAGACGACCACGGCCATCAACCTCGGCGGCGCATTGGCCGAACTCGGCTACCGCGTGCTGTGCGTGGACATCGATCCACAGGCCAACCTCACCGTCGGCCTCGGCGTTTCGCTGTCGGACGTGAATCAATCGATGGCGGACGTGATCGGCGACGATCGGCTTCCAGTGGAGGAGATCGTCCGGCCGACGCAGACCGCCGGCCTGTCAGTGGCACCGGCGACCCTGGAGCTGGCCTCGACCGAGGTGGAGCTGTTCAGCGCCATCGGTCGCGAGATGGTGTTGCGTGACGCGCTCTCTGGCTGGGCGGATCGCCAGTTCGACGTGATAATCATCGACTGCCCCCCGACCCTCGGGCTGCTCACGATCAACGGCCTGGTGGCCTCCTCGCGGGTGATCATCCCGGTCCAGACCCAGTACTACGCCATCAAGGGCCTGACCGCGTTGATCAAGGTGATAAACACGATTCGGCTCAAGCTCAACCACGACCTCGAGATCCTCGGCCTGCTGGCGACCTTCTATGACGGGCGAACCGTGCTGGCGCGCGAGATGTTGCAGAACCTTCGGGAGCTGGGTGACCATCGGGTTTTCTCGACCATGATCAAGAACACGGTGAAGTTCGGTGAGGCGCCACTCACCGGCAAACCCATCACCGATTACGCGACCAATTCCGCGGCGGCGCGCGCGTTCCGCGACTTGGCCAGAGAGGTGATCGACCTTGGCTAGCAAGCGTCCCGCATTTCGGGAGAACATCCACCGACTCTTTGACGAGGCGAAGAACGTCGACCTCGCACCGGGCGTGGTGTCGCTGATCGAGTCGCGTGCGACCCACGCCCAGATCAAAGAAGTTCCGGTCGATCGGATCCTGCCCAACCCTGCCCAGCCTCGCCTCTCGTACGAGGAGGAGTCGCTCGCCGAACTGGCCGATTCGATCCGGCAGCACGGGGTCCTCCAGCCTGTCCTGGTCCGCCCCGTGGGCAACAGCTACGAGTTGATTGCAGGCGAGCGTCGCTGGCGGGCATCACGGCTGGCGGAGCGCGAGTCGATCCCCGCCATCGTCGTCGAGTTCGACGAGGAGACGGCGCTCGAGGTTTCGATCATCGAGAATCTCCAGCGCGAGGACGTGACCCCGCTCGAAGAGGCCGCCATGTTCCGCAAGATGACGGAACTCGGGTTCTCAGTCCGCCAACTCGCAACCAAGATCGGCAAGGACAAGGGCTACGTGGAGAACCGGCTGCGCCTGGCCGATGCGCCGCCCGAGATCCGCGACCTGGTGTCCGTGCGCAAGGACACCCTGAGCCATGCGTACGAACTGATGCGGATCACCGATGAGAAGACCCGCCGCCGCCTCGCACGCAAGGTAGCCGATGGGGAGTTAACCCTCGCCAAGTTGCGCGTGATCACCGGCTCGGCCACCCCGAAAGCCCGGGGCGCCAAGACGCCGCGTCGCGCCCGGACCCGCGCCGGGATCGTGGCGGCGGCCAAGGTCGCCGACGATCGGCTGGTGAACACCCGGGCCCGGCTGAGCGAGGCGGTGGACGAACTGGTCGAGCTGATCAGTCAGCGCGACCTGATCGACGAGATCCCGGAGACGAACCGGGACAACCTTGCGAGGACCCTGACCGTCACGAAGCTGCGACTCGAGAACGCGATCGCCATCCTGCGGGTCACGCGCGAGGCCTGACCGCGGGGTCAGGGCGTGTAGTTCATCACCTCGCGCTGGGCGACCAGGAACTCGACCAGCTTGGCACGAGCTCCCGGATCCACTCGGCGCAGGCCGGTCACCGCTCGCGGCAGTTCGAAGATTGGGGCTGCCAGGCTACCGGCGGTGTCGATCCCAACGACGTGGTCCGGGCCGCCGCCAACCAGGAAGACGCGCTGGAAGCCTCGCTCATCGAGCCCGGCGATCCGGCAGAAGGCGGCGATCGCGGTGCCAACCCCGCGGCGCTTGGCGAAGTCGATGAAGAGGTCGCCCGCCCATCGGTCAAGCTGGGGATCGGCCTGTTCCTCGACCATCTTGCGATAGTCGCGCTCGTCGCTGGCGCTCACCGGGTACCTCCGCTCGCTGGCTGGGTGGCCCGATTCTAGCCAGCCGAAGCTGCCCGCGTGTCGTGGGAGCGGACTGCCGGGACCCCGGCATGGGCTATCCTGCGGCCCGTGATCGACAGGTCCGGCGACCCGCGCACCGGCGACAGCATCGTGTACGAACTGCTGCGTGGGACGCCGGGTAGTGAGCCATCCGTTGCGGGGCGAGCCGCCTTCGAGGGCGGTCGCTCGGAGGTCGAGGCGCCCGAGGAGATCGCGATTGCGGTCCGCGAACTCCTCGATCGGGCCTTTGTCGACCGCGTTCGAGCCGACGAGCGCCCACGCGGCTACCGACGCAGCCGGCAGGGCGCGGTCGAGATGCTGGTCCCTGGTATGGCCGAGCACTTCATCGCGCGGCTGCGGGGGCTGTGGCTCCCCTACCCCGACGGCAGCGTGGTGACCGCGCGGCTGGCCGGAGCCGGAACCGCGGTGCTCGCCCCATCGCCCGATCTGGGCGAGGCGGGCGCACCCGTGACCGATGCCTCCGTCCGCCGTGGAACGCTGCTCGACAGCGCGGAGCGCCTCGCGAAGCAACCGCTGGTAGCGGGCAATGACCCGATCTCCGGCTTGCGGCCCGGCACCGAGCGGCGAGCAGCTCGCTCGGACTGCGGCTGGATCGCGTAGGCGTCCCCGAAGCCGCTCAGATCGCTATCATCCCGGCCATGTCCGTGCTGCGCTACGTAGTCACCCCGCTGATCATCATCGGGCTCGGCCTGATCTACCTCCTGCTCAGCGGGGAAACGGCGGGGGCGGTCATGCTCATGATCTTCGGCGGCGCCATGGGAGTCATGGCCTGGACCCTGCTCCCCACCGCCGACAACGCGGGTCCTACCGCCCCGGTCGACCCCGACTTCGAGCTCTAACCGGCCGGCCGAGTCCGGCGCCTACAGTTCGGTGACCAGTTCGTCCCCGTCCTCGGCAAGCAGCTCCACCGAACCATCGCGCTCCACCCCGTATGTCCAGCGATGCTGACTGATGCAGCCGGCCGGGCAGTCGCCCCAGCCGATTCGGACCAGCACCTGCCATCCGTCCCCGGCTTCCGCCACCTCGTACCAGGCCGCCTGACCGATGAGGTTGGGATCAAGCGGCCCAATCCCGGCGAAGTCGGCTCGCTGGGCGAGAACCAGTCGGACCGCCTGATCGGCGCTGATCACCTCAGTGGACGCCGCGGGAGGCGCACAGCCGGCGAGGGTCAGGCTGGCGGCGATCAGGAGAACTAGGCAGGCCCGCGTGATGCTCATGCCCGCTCGACGCGGCCGAGGCGCTCACGGTTCCCGGCGCCCTGACGACACCGAGCGCAGCGAAGGTGGCTCCGGCGGTAGGACTCGAACCTACGACCAAGCGGTTAACAGCCGCCCGCTCTACCACTGAGCTACGCCGGAACGTCGGCCCGGCCGCGAGAGGCGGCCGGGGAACGGCGCGGATTATAGACCCGGGACCGGGTTCAGCCCGAGGTGCGGGGTGGCTCAGGGTTCATCCAGACGCGGGGTCAGCCTCCCAGTGGGCCGCGCGAGCCTCTGACCTTGGACATCACCAGCAGCACGCCGGCGGCACCCAGGGTGGCGATCAGGATGCTCTCCACGTTGATCCCATCAACGGACCCGATGTGCAGCAAACTGCTGGCGACGTAGCCGCCGACCAGCCCGCCGACGATGCCGTACACGATCATCATGAGCAGCCCTTCCCGGCTCCCGACAAGCTTGCCGGCCAGGAAGCCGGCAATCGCGCCGACCACGATCCACGAAATGAAACCCATGTCAACTCGTACCTTTCAAGGTGTCGACCGACGATCGGTCGCGGCGTTGGTGCGGACTGCGAGCCCGTCCGCGGAAGGCTCCCTGCCCGGGTGGGAACGAGACCTAGGCGGGCTCGCGCCGGAAGACGCCGACGGACCACAGGACCACCATTTCCAGGACGGTCCAGCCGATCAGGGCCACGATCGCCGCAAGGTCAAGAATCGACCCGCCGGACTGGAGCGCGTTGGTACGGAGGATGCCGTCGAAGGGTCCCACGAAGATCTGGCTCAGGTTGAGGATCCCGGAGACCAGCGCGTTCCCCTCGCGGGCATCCAGGACCAACAGCACCACGCGCAGGACAATGAGGACCTGGACCAGCCCGAAGATCAGGACCACGATCCGGCGCCAGAGTTCGGCGCCCCCCGGACGCAGGGTGGTACTCCGGCGGGTGACTGTGGAGGATGCCGCGGGCATCCCGCTGGCGACGGGCTCCGATGTGACGACCGTCTGCTCGGTTTGCTCAGACTGCTCGATCATGGCGACGGGGCTCTCCTCTTGCTGTAAAGGCATCCGAGGAAGCGGTGGCGTGAAGACCACCGACGGCAGGCGCCCCGGCCACTGCCTTTGTCTGCAGTAAAGCAGGTGGGCCTGTTATCAGTCAACGGTCGCTGCCTCGGAGTACGACGGACGCAGGGTCCGAACGATTCGCGACCAGAGAAAGAGATGATTGCGTTCCAAACCAAAGCGAGAGTGGGCTGCGGCAGGGGCCCATCGTTCGGGGCCGGCGGATGCCCGGAACAGCTTCCACGGTTCCTCATAATGGCGGAGAACGCCGATCAAGGGATCATCGCCGCCGTCCACCGTAGGCGCCCGTCGCATGGCTGAGATCTAGCCGGAGCTACATCTCCTCCCGCGGAGGACCAGTAGAGGGCATGTGCCGGTGCACTCACGGAGAAGCGGTGAAGTTCCAGCTCCACTCGACCGAGCCGTTACTGCGCGTTTCCGAATACTTGCCCTCGACGACCAAGAGCCCGCCCGACACGGAGACCTGTGCTCGGCTAGCCCCGTCTGTTGCAATCCAGGTGCTCATCGAACGCGGGTTTCCCAAGAAGTTCAGATTGACCTCCGCCCCCCGGGGCACCCCCCCGCATACCTCTCTTACCAGGGTGTGGATGGCTATGACACTTTGGGCGAGATAGGTGACCGGCTGGTCGCGCCAAGCGATGTGCAGGAGGGTGCTCTCACCTGGCATGAACGGGACATCCGACTCTACTCCGCCGCTGCCATACGGGTCGTCGGCAACGAGGGACTCGCTGCCGGAATTGGGCACGTACGAGCAAGTCTGCTCCGGAATGACCCCTCCTCCCGAAGTGGTCATCCAGGTTCCCGGCAGCGACCAGTCCAGAGTGCCGCTGACGACGTGATAGGTGCCCGAGCCCGGAGCCGCCGGGTCCTCCTGCCAGACCACGTCGCGCGCATGAAGGGTCGCCATGACGGTGCCGAAGCTGACGATGACCGCGTCGGCAGAGCCAACCAGCCTAATCGGCACGGCGCATACCCCCTCCGTTGATCCGCCGCCTCCCGTGCCCCCGCCGCCCGACGATTCGCCGGAGCCCGGTTGCCCCCCTGAACCGGCCGACGAGCCGTACGGACAGGGTTCACCACACTTTGGTATCCCCCTGCGCAGCTGTTCGAGGCGCTCCCTGTTGATATCGTTCAGGGTTTCCTTGGCCCATTTCGTGCCAGGCGCGATGACCCAGCCGAGCCACTTGGGACCTCCGTCCGCGGCGAGCTCGTTGAGGATGCCGATATGCGACACGACCATGTTCCTGGCGATCTCAGCCCTCGCGCTCTCGATCTCCTGGACGAGCCTGTCCTTCATGCCCGGGTTTTCCTCGTACGCCTTCTGGGTGAGCGGGTTGGTCGGGTTCTCTGCGCACTGCTTCAGTTCATCGAGCTGGCGCTCCAGAGCGGCCCACTCCTCGTTGAGCGCCAGGCTGTCCTGAATGGCCTCCCCCGCCGTTACGGCTAGCCCCAGCTTCGTCGTGTTGATGCCGAATCGCTCCTTGAGCGCGTCCAGCGCGGCCCCAACTGTGTCCGATTGGGCCTTTCCGACAATCCCGTCGACCAGGACCCCGATCCCATCGACCGCCGCCGTCATCGGACCAGGAATTCGGGTCCCGTTAAATGCGAGGATGGCACCCCCCGACGCAGCCAGAGTTTCGATCTCCTGCCGGACGTCGTCCGGCATGCCAGTGAAGGGGACGAAGTACGACAGCGTGAACGCCAGGGCGTCGTCCGTTTCCGAGTAAGAGACCTCGAGAGTGTCGGGTTCGGGATGCCGATTCGGATCGAGCGTGATCGTCATGTCCACCGTATTGCCGGTCGGGAAGGTCTCGACGATCCGCACGCTCTTGGCCCCGCCAGACGTCACCGCGATGCTTGCCAAAGCCAGAAAGACCGCGTCGTCCCGTGGCACGCCGTTGGCGACCAACTCCGCAACAAATGCTTCGTTGTACGCTGGCGCCATCGAAGGCGCGCCCGCGGGCGCGCTGCTGTTGCTCCCTCCGCATGCAGCGAGGAACGTCGCCATTCCGAGGGCGACTCTCAGGACCCGCGGTCCGCTCACCGGTGGAACTCTATCATGGGCCGCCGCCTCGGCGGGTCAAGCCGCGAGTTCTATTCGAGGTAGTCCTTGAGCTTGCGCGAGCGGCTGGGGTGGCGCAGCTTGCGGAGCGCCTTGGCCTCGATCTGGCGGATCCGCTCGCGGGTCACGTTGAAGTCGCGGCCCACCTCTTCCAGGGTCCGGCTGCGGCCATCTTCGAGCCCGAATCGGAGCTGTAGCACGCGCCGTTCCCGGGGGGTGAGGCTGTCCAGCACACCCTCGACCTGCTCCTTGAGGAGCTGGTGGCTGGCCGCGTCGGCTGGGGCCACGCTGGACAGGTCCGGAATGAAGTCGCCCAGGTGGGAGTCCTCCTCCTCGCCGATCGGTGTCTCGAGGCTCACCGGCTCCTGGCTGACCTTCATAATCTCGCGCACCTTCTCCGGCGAGACGGTCTGCGGACCGATCGCCTCGCGCTCGTCCACTTCGCCCTCGGTCGGCTCGCGCTGTAGCTTGTCGCGCAGCTCGCGGATGATCTCGTCGCGGCTCATCCGCCGGGCGATTTCCTCGACCACCGGCTCCCGGCCGAGCTCCTGGAGCAGGGTCCGGCTGACCCGGATCAGGCGGTTGATGGTCTCGACCATGTGGACCGGGATCCGGATGGTGCGCGCCTGGTCGGCGATCGCCCGGGTGATCGCCTGGCGGATCCACCAGGTGGCGTAGGTGCTGAACTTGAAGCCCTTTTCGTACTCGAACTTCTCCACTGCCCGGATGAGCCCGATGTTCCCTTCCTGGATCAGGTCCAGGAAGCTCATCCCCCGCCCGATGTACTTCTTGGCGATGCTCACCACCAGGCGCAGGTTGGCCTCGGTCAGGCGCTTGCGGGCATCGACGCTCTGCTCCACCAACCGCCCGCGACGCTTCTCCAGGGGCACCTCCGGCGGAATCGTCGGGTCGTAGCCCAGCTCGCCCAGGTAGGCGGCATCGTTGCCGTCCTCGATGTAGCCGCGGACCATGACCTGCGCCGTCTCGCGCGCCCAGCGGTCGAGCTCCATCAGCTCGACCGCCCCGGCGTGATCGATCCCGCGGAAGCGATAGCCGTTGCCAAACACGATCGCCTGGCGGAGTCCCTCGGCGGGATCCTCATTGATCAGCTTGAGGATCGCCTCGCCGTTCATGATCCGCGATCGGGCGTCGTCGTCGAGGTCTGCGGCCTTGCGGGCTTTAGCCAGTTTGATCGCGGGTGGCTCGATCTTCTCGCCGCGCTTGATCCACCACTCGATCGCGTCACGGGTCACCCGGGCCGAGTCGCGAGGCAGGTCGAAGGCGCGCATGGCAGCCATGCTGCGTGCCTTCGGCTCGCTCTGGGCCGTGACCCAGGTGTACAGGTTGACCAGGGCGCGGGCCGGATCGTCGCGAGCGAACTCGCCGAGCTCGATGGCCTTGGCCAGCACGACCTCCTCCTCGGCGGTGAGGAGCGCGACCTTGCCGATCTCCTTGAGGTACATCCTGACCGGGTCGTCGATCCCGATGAGGTCCGCGGCCAGCGCCTCGAGGTCCTCCTCAACCCCCACCGCCCTGGTCGCGCGCCGATTGGACGGCTCGTCGGCCTCGGCGAGCAGAGTCGGCTGGTTGTCAGCGTCGAGGACCTCGACTCCGCTCTCTTCGGCTGCCGCGTACAACTCCTCGATCTGGCCGAGGTGCTCCTCGGGCTGCGGCACGACCTCGAGAATCTCGTCCTGGGTAATGAAGCCGGCATCCCGTCCCCGACTCAGCAGGTCTTCAAGGCCGGCGCGGATCGCCGGGTCCTCGATCGGACCGGACGGGGTTGCTTCCTTCGTCTTGCGGGTGGCTGCCACGTTCAACTCCTTCCGGGACCGGCCACTTCGGCCGGCTCACGCAACTTGCGGGTCGCCTCGGCCTTGCGTCGGCCGAGCGCGGTGATCTGTGTTTCGAGGGCCTGCAATCGGCCGTGATCCTGGTCGCGCTGTGCTTCCTCGAGCAGCAGGCGGCCGTCTCGCAATGATTCGTCGATCCGGGCTATTCGCAGCCGGAGCAGGCAGGTCCGCAGTTCATTGGTCGCCTGCTCGGCCTCTAGGCGCGGCGCGTCAGCTGCCCCGGCCAGCCGGTGCAGAACCGTGCGCGCCATCTCGGCGGTCGCCGGATCGAGGCCGGCCACAAACCGCTCAAGGTCCGGCAGGGACGATTCGCCGGCTGCCTGCACCGCGAGGCGCCACTCGCCGACCAGCGCGGTGGCAGTCGCGTCCCCGAACGGGAGACTTTCATCCGGCAGTTCACTCACCAGGCGCGGATAGCGCAGGAGCAGGCCCAGCGCCTCGCCCTCGACCGGGTCGACCGCCGCACTGCTCGCACCCACGGCATTGGGTCGCGGCGGCAACGAGGCGGCCGGCCGGCGCAGCGTTTCACGACCGAGCGCCTCGTTGAGCACCCGCTCCTCGACGCTCACCAGCCGGGCGAGGCGCTGGATGTACAGCGCCCGCTCCACCGGATCGCCCACCCGCTTGATCACCGCCAGCACCCGTCCGGTCAGTTCGCGCTTGGCGGCCAGCGAAGAGGTGCCGACATCTTCGACAGCGCGGTCAATGAAGTACTCGATCACCGGCTTGGCATCGGCGACAGCCCGTCGCCATGCCTCCGGATCGCTGCGGATCAGCTCGTCGGGGTCCTTGGCGCCGGGGATCCGCACCACCCGGATCTTGCTGACGCTCGTATCGGGCCCGAGCTCCTCGAGCAGCCCACGCTGGGTGGCGGCCTCCCCGGCCAGATCAACGTCGTACGCAAGGGCCACGGCGTCGGCGTAGCGGTTGGCGAGCTCGACCTGTCCCGCGGTCAGAGCGGTGCCAAGGCTGGCGACGACGTTGCCGAAGCCGGCCTGGTGAGCGGCCATCACATCGGTGTAACCCTCGACGATGACCGCCACCTTCTCCTTGCGAATGGCGTTCTTGGCCTTGTCGATCCCGAACAGGGTGCGCGACTTGTCAAAGAGCGGCCCTGCCGGCGAGTTGAGGTACTTCGGACCGTCGGCTCCGGGCATGATCCGGCCACCGAGGCCGGTGGCACGCCCGGAGGCATCCCGAATCGGAACGATGATCCGGCCACGGAAGCGATCGACCACCCCCCCCCGGTTGGACGGCGAGGCGAGGCCCGCCCCGACCAGGTCGTCGTTGCTGAAGCCACGGGCGATGAGCCGCCTGGTCAGCGCGTCGTAGGTTGCCGGCGCATAGCCGATGCTAAAGGAGTCGAGCGTCTCAGCGGTCAGGCCGCGTTCGGTCAGATAGCCCCGCGCAGGTTCGGCGAGGCGTGCCTGGAGCAGGACCTCGCGATACCACGCGATGGCAGCCTCCAGGGCATCGCGCAGGCGCTTGCGGCGACGATCCTCGGTCGCAGTCCGCTCCGAGAGCACCACCCCTGCCTTCTCGGCCAGCCGGCTCAGGGCCTCGCGGAAGTCGATCCCGTCGCGACGCATCAGGAAGGTGAAGATGTCGCCCCCCTCGCCGCAGCCGAAGCAATGCCATGTCTCGCGATCAGGGCTGACCACGAACGAGGGCGTCTTCTCGTTGTGGAATGGGCACAGACCCTTGTAAGCGGTCCCGGCACGCCGCAGCGGCACGCTCTCGCCGATCACTTCGACGATGGGGAGCTTGGACTTGATCTCGGCGGCGATGCCTGATGTCATGCGGGCGAACTGCTCCGCGCCACGAGGTGGCTTGTCAAGTGGTTGTCAAGGGTGCTCCGGGGATTCTAGCACGATGTCAATGGCGGTCGCGCTGATCATCGTGGCCGGTGCGGGGACACCCTTGCACGCCACCGCTACACTCCTAACCACCACACACTGCATCGGACCTTCCCGCCGCGAGGATCCCGCCACACGACCGGATCGCCTCATCCCGATATCGCAGCCTCGCTGCCCGCCGCGTTTCGCGACGTGCACGGGTCGCGCCTGCATGGCTTCGCCTTGCTGGTGGCCGCCGGTGATGCGGGTCGCGCGCGGCTCGCCGCAGCGGAGGCCCTTGAAGCGGGAGCCGCCCACGCCGCAACCCTGCGTCACCCCGAACGCGCCGGGGCGTGGCTACGTCGGCGCGCCCTCCTCAACCTGCGTCGAGAGCGCCTCGGCAGAGGACTTTCCGATGCGGCGCGGCAAGCCGCGGTGGCTGCGCTGGGGGTCGAGAATGGGGCGTACCGCGCGCTTGCCGGGCTCTCGGTCGCACATCGGGCCGCGGTGGTCGCGTCGGCGATTGAAGGGTTCGGCCCGATCGACCTCGAGACAATCCTGGGCGTTTCCCCCGATCGGAGCCGACAGCTGGCGGCCGAGGGCCTTCGGCGCTTCCTCGCCGCACTTGCCCCGGGCATGCCGGCCGAGCTCCCATCCGGCGGACCAGTGGCGGGCCAGGTCCGTGCGGCTGCCGACCTCGTAATGGGCGTGCACGGGAGTGCGGAGCCATGAGCGACGCCCACCGCAGGTTCACCGATTGGCTGCTCGCCGGTGCGCAGGATGAGTTGACGCGCGACCTCGCGCTGCACGCATCGGTCTGTCCGGACTGCGTCCGGTCGGTTGCCAGCATCGACCTGCTGGCGAGCATCGATCTCGAGCGAGCCGGGCTGCCCGGCCCGCTGCCGGCGGGCAGCCGCTGGCGCGCGGCGCTGGGCGCGGGCATGCGCGTCGCTCGGTTGGGCGGCGCAACCGTCGGCGCGGTGCTCGTCCTGGTGGTGGTCGGCGGGGGCGCCGGGCCGTGGCTGGGGAGCCTGTTCGGCGCATCTCCAGAGTCTGGGGTGCTGGGCGAGACCGCCACGCCGGGTGCCACTGCCACGCTTCAGCCGACGGCTTCGCCGGATCCGGGGACGCCGAGCCCATCACCGAGCGAAGCCGGAGACTCACCCACCATCCAGCCGACGAGTGCCCCGTGGAGCCCGCCGGTGACGCCTCGCCCCACGCCCCGGCCGACACCCCGGCCGACCAGCGTACCGACCCCGGTACCGACCCCTGTCCCGACGACCCCTGCCCCTCCAGTCCTGTCGGTCATCGCCGGCGATGGCGGGCAGGCGCAACTGTCGTGGAGCGTACCGGCGAACGGCGGTAGCGAGATCACCGGGTATCGGGTGTATCGGAGCACTGTTTCAGGAGCGTACCTTTCGTTCACCGGGACGACCGCTACCTCGTTCTTCGACGACTTCGCCGACCCAGGAGTTCAGTCCTTCTATGTCGTGACCGCGGTGAACATCGTTGGCGAGAGCGCCTGGTCCAACGAGGTGAACTTCACCCCCTAGTCGGGTGGCCTAGCGGTCGCGGACCTCGGTCGAGGCCAGCGCCGCCTGGGCCGCCGCCAGGCGGGCCACCGGGACGCGGAACGGCGAGCACGAGACATAGTCAAGCCCGATCTCGTGGCAGAACGCGATGCTTGCCGGGTCGCCACCGTGCTCCCCGCAGATCCCCACCTTCAATCCCGGCCGGGCCGCGCGCCCGCGCTCGGTGGCCATCTGGACCAGCTGCCCGACGCCCTCGCGATCGAGCACCTGGAACGGGTTCTCCGGCAGGATCTTGCGCTCGACGTAGGCGAGCAGGAACTTGCCCTCGGCATCGTCGCGTGAGAAACCGTAGGTCATCTGGGTCAGGTCGTTGGTCCCGAAACTGAAGAACTCGGCGTGCTCGGCGATCCGATCCGCGGTCAACGCGCCGCGCGGCACCTCGATCATCGTCCCGAACTTGTAGGTCACCGGACGCCCGGTCTCGGTCAGCACCCGCGCGACCTCGGCCTCGAGGATCCGCCGCGTCTCGGCCAGCTCGTTCACGTGCCCGACCAGCGGGATCATGATCTCCGGCAGCGGTGTCAATCCCTCCCCCGCCACGGTGGTCGCCGCCTCGAGAATGGCGCGCACCTGCATCCGCACGATGTCAGGGATCAGTAGGCCCAGCCGGCAGCCGCGCATCCCGAGCATCGGGTTCTGCTCACGCATGGCCTCGACCGCGGCCAGCGTCTCCTCGCGCTCACCGAGGTCGGCTGCAAGCGCGGCGGCATCGGTTCGGGCGGGGTTGTCGGCGAGCAGGGTGCGCAGCCGGGTGACGTCCACCAGGAGCTCGTCGTGGCTGGGCAGGAACTCGTGCAGCGGCGGATCGATCAGGCGGATCACCACCGGCAGGCCGTCCATCACCCGGAAGATGCCGGCGAAATCGGTCGCCTGGAGCTGCTCGAGCTCGGCCAGCGCGTCATCGAAGGTCCGCACCGACTCGCCGTCATCATCGGTGAGTTGGTCGCCTTCGTCCCGGCGAGCCTTGGCAGCGGTCGCCCGGGTGGCGTTGAGGATCATGCGGCGGACGGTCGGCAGACGCTCCTCCTCGAAGAACATGTGCTCGGTGCGGCATAGCCCGATTCCCTGCGCGCCAAAGGCGCGTGCCCGCTCGGCATCGCGCGGATAGTCGGCGTTGGCCCAGACCTGGAGGCGGCGCAATCCATCGGCCCAGCCCAGCAGCGTGGCGAGGTCCTTCTCGTCCTCGAAGCGGGCCTCGATGGTGGCCAGCTCACCGGCAAAGATCTCGCCGGTGGTGCCGTCGATGCTGATCATGTCGCCCTCGACCACAATCACGCCACCGGCCTCCATCCGGCGTGCGTCGTAGTCGATCCGCAACGACTCGGCGCCAGCCACGCAGGGCAGCCCCATGCTGCGAGCCACGACCGCAGCATGGCTGGTGGCACCTCCGCGGGCGGTCAAGACGCCACGCGCGGCGAGCATGCCGTGCACGTCATCGGGGCTGGTCTCGATCCGGACCAGGATCACCGGCTGCCCGGCTGCTTTCGCCTCTTCGGCCCGATCCGGGTCGAAGACCGCGATCCCGGTGGCAGCCCCCGGCGAGGCGTTCAGCCCGCGGGCAAGGTATCGGTCGCGCGCGGCGGCCTTGGCGGCCTCGTCGAAGCGTGGCAGCAGCAGCTGCACGATCTGGCCCGGCTCCACCCGCTGCACGGCCTCTTCGCGGCTGATCAGTCCGTCGCCGGCCATCTCGACCGCGATCCGCACCGCGGCCGGCGCGGTGCGCTTGGCGGAGCGGGTCTGGAGCAGGTACAGCGTGCCGCGCTCGACGGTGAACTCGATGTCCTGAACGTCGCGGTAGTGGCGCTCCAGGCGTTCGGCGATGGCCTGGAATTGTGCGTAGGCCTCGGGCAGCTCGTCGCGCATCTGGCTGATCGGGGCGGGGGTCCGCACGCCGGCGACCACGTCCTCGCCCTGGGCGTTGGTCAGGTACTCGCCATACAGCACCCGCTCCCCCGTATTCGGGTCGCGGGTGAAGGCCACGCCGGTCCCCGAATCTGCGCCCATGTTGCCGAAGACCATGGCCACCACGTTCACCGCGGTCCCCAGGTCGTGGGGGATCTTGTTGAACTCTCGGTAGTCGTGGGCGCGCTTGCCGAACCACGAGTCGAAGACGGCGCGAGTCGCCAGTTCAAGTTGACGCTGGGGGTCGATGGCGAACTCGGCGCCGGTGTGCTCGCGGACAATGGCCAGGAACTGGTCAGCCGCGTCGCGCAGGTCATCGGCAGACAGGTCGGTGTCGAGGTGGGCGCCACGGCGCTCCTTGAGCGCCTCGAATGGTTCGTCGAAGGCGGTCGCCGGGATGCCCAGCACGATCCGCCCGAACATGGCCACGAAGCGCCGCCAGGCGTCGTACCCGAACCGAGGATTGCCGGTGAGCGCGATCAGCCCCTCGACCGTATCGGGGTTGAGCCCGAGGTTCAGAACGGTGTCCATCATCCCGGGCATGCTGAACGCGGCTCCCGAACGGACGCTCACCAGGAGTGGGTTCTCCCGCCGGCCGAAGCCCTTGCCGGTCGCGTTCTCGAGGTCGTGCAGGTGGCGCAGCACGTCGTCCCAGAGGCCAGCCGGGAGTTCCTTGCCTGCAGCGTAGTAGGCGTTGCACGCCTCGGTGGTGATGGTAAATCCGGGCGGTACCGGCAGGCCGGCGTTGGTCATTTCCGCCAGCCCGGCGCCCTTGCCGCCGAGCAGGGCACGCATCTGGGCGTTGCCCTCGGCGAAGGCGTAGATGTACTTCGGGGCGGCGCTGCTCGGCATGCTCACGATCGTGCGACGGGAGCGCCGATTGTACCCGCTACGACAGGCGCAACCGCCCCGCCCGGAAGAGCGCCCCGAAGAGCCAGGGGAGCGCGGCCAGCCAACGGCGGCGACTCGGGTCGGCCCGATACAGGGCCCGGGCCTTGGTCTCGACCGACGCACGCCTCGGGTCCGATGGAGGCAGGTCATGCGCAAGTGCCGCGTACTCGGCGAACGCCGGGCTGGCCAGGCCGGCCAGGGCGTGGGCGTCGGCCCACGCCTCGCGAGCGTCCGGATCCCCCGGAAGCAACTCGGCAAGCTGCCCGGCGGCGACCAGCGCCTGGCGGGCGTTCCTGAGAGCGACGAGGCCGCGAGTAAGCGTCAGTTGGGCCGCGGGATCAGCCGAGTGAAGGCGGAGGGCTTGCCGGGCAGATTCGACCGCCTCCTCGGGTTCCCCGGCGGCCAAGCGCTCCACGGCCGCGGCGCGAATCCAGGCCGGTTGCCGCGGATCGCGGTCAGCCAGGCGGCCGTACTCCACCGCTGAGTCCCGATGCAAGCCACGCGCCGACAGGATTTCGGCGAGGAGCTCTCGGTATCGAACCTCGTCGGGGTCCAGGCGAACCGCGGCATCGGCATCGGCCTCGGCTTCGCCGAGACGACCGAGCGCAACGTAGGCGCGAGCTCGCTCCTCGTGCGCGGCGTCGTCACCTGGCCGCTCCGCGAGTCGGGCCGTCGCTGACGCGACTGCATCATGGACATCGCCTCCGGCAAGGTTGGTCACGGGTCCACCGCGGACGGCTCGCGCGCTCTAATCGTTCGAATCGCGGGGAACGCCGGCCCAGGCAGCCTTCCCCGCCAGGAGTGCGGAGAGCCGCTCGACGACCGCATCCAGCGCCACTCGCTCCTGGGTCATGCTGTCGCGCTCCCGGATGGTGGCCGCGCCATCGGTCAGGGATTCCACATCGACGGTCACGCAGTAGGGCGTCCCGATCTCGTCCTGGCGCCGGTAGAGCTTGCCGATCGAGGCCGTGTCGTCGTAGGTCGCCGTCATGCGGGACTTGAGGTCCGCGGTCAGAGCCCGCGCCCGTTCCACCAGCTCGGGGCGGTTTCGCAGGAGCGGGAGGACTGCGACCTTGATCGGGGCCAGCGAGGGCCGCAGACGGAGTACGACCCGCTTCTCGCCGGCGACCTGTTCCTCGGAGTAGCCGTCCAGCAGCGCGGCCAGGACTGCGCGATCCACCCCCATCGCCGGCTCGATCACGTAGGGCACCACGTGCTCCACGGTTGCCTCGTCGAACACGCTCAACGATTTGCCCGACGCGGCGGCGTGCGCCTGCAAGTCGAAATCGGTCCGGTCGGCGACGCCCTCGAGCTCGGACCAGCCCATCGGGAACTGGTATTCGATGTCGGTGGTCTGGCGGCTGTAGTGGCTCAACTCATCTGCGTCGTGCGGGCGCAGCCGAAGGCGATCCGCGGCGATCCCCATTGCATCGGTCCACCAGCGCATCCGTTCGTCGACCCAGTAGCCGAACCAGCGGTCCTCGTCGGCGGGCGGGACGAAGTACTCCATCTCCATCTGCTCGAACTCACGCAGGCGGAAGATGAAATTGCCCGGGGTGATCTCGTTGCGGAAGCTCTTCCCGATCTGGGCGATCCCGAACGGGAGCCGGCGTCGCTGGCTGGTCGCGACGTTGTCGAAGTTGACGAAGATGCCCTGGGCCGTTTCGGGGCGCAGATAGGCGACCGATGCCGTCTCCTCGACCGGGCCGACGTAGGTGCGGAACATCAGGTTGAACTGGCGCGCCTCGGTGAGCGTGCCGCGCTGGCCACAGTCGGGGCACGCGATCTCAGATGGGGGCCCCTTCAGGTCGTCGGCGCGGAATCGGTGCTTGCAACTGCGACAGTCGACCATCGGGTCGCTGAAGCCGGCCACGTGGCCGGATGCCTCCCAGACCCGCGGATTCATGACGATCGCGGCGTCGAGTCCGACGATGTCGTCGCGGAGCTGGACCATCGCGCGCCACCACGCCGCCTTGACGTTGTTCTTCAGCTCGACGCCAAGCGGCCCGTAGTCCCAGAAGCCGCCGATCCCGCCGTAGATCTCGCTCGACGGGAAGATGAAGCCCCGCCGCTTGGCGAGGCTGACGATGACGTCCATGTTCGGCGCTGGCACGGGGTCCGAGTCTAGCGCAGGCGTGCCGCCTCGCGGCCTGCGACCTCGTCGAGGAAGTCTCGACTGCGCAACTCGCGCTCCAGGACCGAGGAGATGGCGTCGTGGAGGTGTCGTTCCGTCTCGCTGGCGACCCCCGGAGCCAATTGCAGCCGAAGCACCTCGGTCAGCGCCGAGCGCTGCAGATGGCGCAACACCTTGAGAGCGTCTGCACTGATCGGTCGAGCCTGGATCTCACCCCACAGGCATTCGTGACCCACCACCCCTCCGGCGACCGCTGCAAACCCGTTTCCTTCAGGCTCGATCGCGGCACCGCAGACCAGGCAGCGCCCCAACTCGGGACGGAAGCCCATCGCCTCCAGGAGTGCCAGCTCGTACCAGCGCGCCACGACCGCACGCGAGACCTCGGCCGGGTTGGCATCCAGCGCGGAGAGCGCCTGCGCGAGCAGAACGAAGGCGGCGTGGGAATCCGCGCTGCCCTCGCAGAATCGGTCCGCGAGTTCGACGAGGTACCAGGCGGCCGCGGTGGAGCCCAGGTCGTCGCGCAGGCCAAGGTGCGGGTCCTCGAGCGATGACTGGGTCACGACGTCGAAGGTGCGTCCCACGGCGAGGACGAGTTGCACGTCGCTGAACGGCTCCAGCGCCCCGCCGATACGCGAGCGCTGGCGACGGATCCCCTTGGCGATGACCCGCAGTTTCCCGTGGCGCGGGGTCAGCACGGTGAGGACCCGGTCGGCCTCGCCCAGGTCCATGCTGCGCAGGACGATCGCCTCGGTCTTGTACAGGCGCGATCGACTCACTCGCGGAACGACCGATGACGCGTCGGGTACCCTTCGGCAGTGGACATCAGGACCGAGTTTACCGACCTGCTCACCGAGATCGAGGACGAGATGCTGTCAGTGCTCGGCACCCACGACGGGGCGGTCCGGCCGCTCTACGAAATGCTCGCCTACCACCTCGGCCTGGATGACCGCGAAGGGCCGCGCGGCAAGCGGATCCGGCCACTGCTCGGACTCCTCGCGGTGCAGGCCCTGGGCCAGGACTGGCGCAAGGCGCTCCCCGGGGCGGCTGCAGTCGAACTCGGGCATAACTTCAGCCTGGTCCACGACGACATCGAGGACAACGATCTGGAGCGGCACCACCGTCCCACGCTGTGGGCGATCTGGGGCGTGCCGCTGGCCATCAACGCCGGGGATGCGTTGTTCGCCCTGTCGCGCCTGGCGCTGTATCGGCTCGTCGACGCCGACACCGATCCGGCAAAGGTGCTGCGCATGATGCGGGTCTATGACCAGACCTGCCTGGACCTGTGCGAGGGCCAGTACCTGGACATCAGCTTCGAGCGCCGGCTGGACGTAACGGTCGACGAATACATGGACATGATCGGGCGCAAGACGGCCAGCCTGATCGGCGGCTCGCTCGAGGCCGGCGCGACCATGGGCACCGATGACCTGGAACTGGTCGCGGCCTTCCGCCGCTTCGGCGACCACCTCGGAATGGCCTTCCAGGTGGCCGATGACGTGAAGGGCTCGTTCTGGAGCAGCGAGGAACTGGGTAAGGGCGAGGCTGGCGATATTCGGCACCGGAAGAAGACGCTGCCGGTCATCTGGGCGCTGGCCAACGCCGGGGCTGGCGACCGGGCGCGCCTGGCCGAGATCTACCAGCCCGCCATTCTCGCCACCGACGGGAGCCTGCCGCCCGACGTCGATCGCCTGGTGGCACCCGATGAGGTTCGCGAAGTCCTCGCCATCTTCGAGCGCTGCGGAGCGCGGGACCATTGCCTGGGGGAGGCTCGACGGCTGCGCGACGCCGCGCTTGCAGACGTGGATGGCCTGCCAGTCGAGGACGATCGGCGCGGCGTGCTGCGGGCCTTTGTGGAGACGGTCATCGCGGTCTGAGAAGAAGAGAGATCGGACGGTCAGCCTTCGCCGTCGTCCTCTTTGTCGGGATCGGCCGGCGCGTGCAGCGGGCGACTGGCCAGCACCTTGGCCACCCGCCGCGGATCGGCCGCCTCGACCAGCAGGGTGACCCCTCGGAAGACGACCTCGGCACCGGGAAGTGGAATCCGCCCGAAGCGGTGCACGATCAGGCCACCGACCGTGTCGTAGGCCTCCTCGTCCTCCTCTTCGTTGTCGGAGAGGTCGAACAGGTCGCGCAGGTCGTCGATGCTCACCCGGCCGTCGACTCGGAAGGCCAGCTGCTCCTCGATGACTGCCGGCTCGACCAGCGGCTGCTCGACGTCGTACTCGTCCTGGATCTCGCCCACGATCTCCTCGACCACGTCTTCGAGCGTGACCAGGCCGGCGGTGCCGCCGTATTCGTCCACCACGATCGCCATGTGGCGCTTGGCGGCCTGCATCTCGCGCAACAACTCGTCGACCGCCTTGCTCTCGGGGACGTAGATCGCCGGTCGAGCCATCGCCCGAACGTCAATCGCGGGAGTGCCCTCGGCACGCTTCAGGTACGGCAGCAGGTCCTTGGCATACAGGATCCCCACGATGTTGTCGATCGTCCCGTCGAAGACGGGCACCCGCGAATGGCCGGCTCGGACCACCACGTCGAGGACGTCGTCGATCGGGTCATTGACCTCCACCGCGCGGATCCCGATGCGCGGCACCATCACCTCGTGGACGCGGAGCTCGGAGAGTTCGATGACGCCGTGGATCATTTCCTTCTCGCCCTCCTCGATCGAGCCGGCCTCGCTGCCGGTCTCGACCAGGATCTTCAACTCCTCCGTGGAGAGGTAGCCGCCCTGCGGCCGCTCGCGACCGCCGAGCGCGCGCACGAGCACGTTGGAGATCGACGACACGAGCCAGACCACCGGGCGCAACAGGCCGGAGAGCCAGCTGATCGGGCGCGCCACCGCCAGGGCGAAGCGTTCCGCGAAGGTGAGGGCCAGCGTCTTGGGCACCAGCTCGCCGACCGTGATCGAGACCAGCGCGATCACCAGGGTGACCAGCACGAAGGCGATCTCGTTGGCCGCTCCCTGGACCGCCTCCAGCGGGATGCCGCGCACCAGCGTCGCGAGCGACCCTGACAGCGACACCGCACCGATCGCCGAAGCCAGGAACCCGAGGAAGGTGATCGCGACCTGGATGGTGGCGAGGAAGCGGCCGGGATCCTCGGTCAGGCGCTGGGCAATGCGTGCCGATTGGCGTCCCTCGCCGATAAGTTGGGTCAGGCGGTGACGCTTGACCGTGATCAGCGCGATCTCTGCCGCGGCGAAGAAGCCGCCGATCAGGATCAGGACCGCAACCAGTAACAGTTCCATCAGGGGATCACCAGGTCAGCTCACGCTCCGTCGGCCGATGCCCGGTGCTTGCGCAGGTCGATCGGACGGGCCGGCATGCCCACCACCGTGCTCCCCGGCGCCACGTCACGGGTGACCACCGCGCCGGCGCCGGTGCGTGCCCCCGGACCCACCGTGATCGGGGCGCGGAGCATGGTGTCGACGCCGATGAAGGCGCCATCGCCGATGGTGGTGCGGTGCTTGGCGGACCCGTCGAAGTTCGCGGTCACCGCGCCGGCCCCGATGTTGACTCGCTCCCCGACCGCGGCGTCGCCCAGGTAACTGAAATGGTGCACCTGGGTATCGGCGCCCAGGCTGGTGCGCTTGAGCTCCGCGAAATTGCCGATCCGGGATCTGGCTCCGATCTGGCAGCCCGGCCGCAGGTGGGCGAAGGGCCCGATCTCGACCTCCTCGTCCACGCTCGACTCCTCCACGACGCTCGACCAGACCCGGCTGCGCGCGCCGATCCGGCTCCCGTTCACCTGGGAATGCGGTCCGATCACGGCACCGGGCCCGATGACGGTCGAACCGGCAAGGATCGTCCAAGGCTCGATCCGGGCGTCACGCCCGATCTCAACGGCGAGATCGATGAAGGTGCTGTCGGGGTCCACGATCGTGACGCCGGCACGCATGTGGCGCTCCGCGACCTGCCGGCGCAGCCACCGCTCCGCCGCGGCCAACCCGACCCGGTCATTGATCCCCAGCGCAAGTTCGGGCTGCGTGGCCTGTACCACCGCCACCCGAAGCCCGTCCGCAATGGCGATTTCCACCATGTCGGTGAGGTACAGCTCGCCCGACGCCGAGACTGGGACGCGGCCCAGGTTGTCGCGAAGCCAGGCCGCGTCGAAGCAGTACGTCCCCGCGTTCACCTCGTCGATCGCCCGGGTGGCCGCATCGGCGTCGGCCTCCTCGACGATGGCTCGCAGCGATCCGTCCGCGTCGCGCTCGATCCTGCCGTAGCCGGTCGGATCGGGCATCCGGGCGCTGAGCAGTGAGACGACCGCGTCCTGCGCGGTGGCGGCTGCCAGCGACCCGAGCAACGACGACGAAACAAGCGGGACGTCGCCCATGGTGACCAGCACTCGACGCGCACCAGCTGCGATCGCCGCGAGCCCAACTCGGACCGCGTCGGCGGTGCCGCGCTGGGGCTCCTGTCGGACGGTTGCCACGCGACCGTCGAGCGCGGCCTCGACCTGGTCTGCGCCGGAGCCAGTCACGACCACCAGGTCGGTGACGCCCAACTGCTCCAGGGTGGCGATCACGTGGTCGATCATCGGTCGTCCCGCCAGCGGGTGGAGGACCTTGGGCAGGTTCGAGTGCATCCGGGTGCCGCCGCCTGCGGCCAGCACAATGGCGGCCAGATCGGTCATGCGTCCTTTGGCTCGACCGCGGCCGTCATCTCGATCTCCACTCGGGCACCCAGCGGCAAAGCGCTCACCGCGACCGTGGTGCGGGCCGGAAACGGCTCAGGCATGCGCCTGGCATAGACCTCGTTGACCGCGGCGAAATCGTCCATCGAGATGAGGAAGATCCCGGTGCGCAGGACCCGGTCGAATCCGGATCCGCCGGCTTCCAGGATGGCCTGCAGGTTGCTGAGCGCCATCTCCGCCTCCGCCGCCGCGCCACCCGGCACCAGTCGCCCATCCTGCGGATCGAGGCCGATCTGCCCCGCGGTGAAGAGGAGCGACCCGAACCGCATGCCGATCGAGTACGGGGCCACGCTGCGCGGACCGCCTTCGATCCGGATCGGCTGACGTTCGGTCATCCGTTCAGACCCTCCTGCTCCTCCACCAGAGTCGCAATCCTAGCCGCTTGCGTGGCGAGGCGGGTGTGGATCACCATGAGCCCGTCCGCGGCGAGACGTGCGGCGAGCGCGTCGGCCCGTGCCGGGTCGTCGACGAGGCTGAAGACGGTAGGCCCGCTACCGGTCAGTCGTGGCTCGCCGCCCGCGCCACGAACCGCGCGAAACAGGTCGTCGAGTTCGGGGCGCAGCCTGCGCGCCGGCGCCAGGAGGTCGTTCCGCCCCGCCCCGGCTGACTCGTGCGGATCCGCGCTCCAGTCGCCCGGTCGCAATTCGGCGTAAACCGCCCCAGTGGCTAGGCGGAACGGAGGCACGACAAGCACCGCGGAGCTTGGCGAAGGCTGCGGAACGGCCTCTACCCGTTCACCGATCCCGCGGACCCGCGCCGCCAGCAGCAGCGAGGCGAAGAACGGCACATCCGCCCCGATCACCGACAGCGCCGCGCACTCCGCGCCGGTCGGGTCGGTGGCAGTCCCCGACCAGGAACGCCCCAGCCGGTAGCCGGCGGCCGCATCGGAGGATCCCCCACCCAGCCCGGCCCCCGATGGAATCTGCTTGTGCAGGCTGAGGAACGCCGTGGCGGGCTGTCCCCCCAGCCCGGCCAGCAGCCCGCGCCAGGCCAGGTTGCGCTCGGGCTGGGGCGGGACGTCGCCGGAGTCGATTGTCGATGCGGTCTCCACCCGCAGCCCGGGACTGCCAGGCGCGAGCAGCAGCCGATCCGCCAGGTCGAGCAGGACCAGGATGCTGTCGAGCAGATGGAATCCATCGGCCCGGCGGCCGACCACCGCCAGCGACAGGTTGAGCTTGGCCTGAGCGTCGAGGAGCAGCGGAGTCATTCGAGTCGGTCGTGCAGCCGCTCGGCGAGGCACGCCCACTCACCCAGGCTGAGAGTCTGTGCGCGGCGCTCGGGATCGATGGCGCAGCCGCCCAACGCCTCACCGACCTCGGCTGCGCTGAGGGGGAGCTCCCGACCGAGTGCGTTGTGGAGCTGCTTGCGGCGCTGCCGGAACCCGGCCTGGACCAAGCGATGAAAGGCCTCGCGGCGTGGCCCCGGCGCGACCGCCGGCGATTCCCTCAGGTCGAGTCGCAGCACGGCAGAGTCCACCGCGGGTGTGGGCTCGAAGGCTTCCGCCGAAACGCGGCGTTGGAGCGCGGCGTCGGCGATGTTCTGGACGAAGACGGACAGGTAGCTCATCTGGCCGGGCGCGGCGGCAACGCGTTGTGCGACCTCGAGTTGGACCAGCAGGACCGACCGGGTCGGCGGTCGCGCCGCCCCCAGGAACCGGTGCAGCAAGGGACTGGTGATGTGGTACGGGATGTTGGCCACCAGCTTGAACGATTCGCCCGGGAAGCAGGCATCGGGGTCCACCGTCAGCGCGTCCGCCTCGCGCAATTCGAAGGCTGGGATCCCGACCAGTTCCCCGCGCAGGTAGGCCGCCAGCCGGGGATCGAGCTCCACCGCCAGGACCCGGGCGCCGGCCGCAAGCAGGCGGCGGGTCAGGACACCCAGCCCCGGTCCGATCTCGACCACGGCCTCGCCCGGGTGCAGGTCCGCGGCGGCGAGGATGTCGTCGAGGACTCCCGCATCGGTCAGGAAGTTCTGGCTGAGCGACTTGCGCGGGTACAGGTGCTCGGTCGCAAGGAGGCGCCGGAGGCGCCCCGGAGTGAGCGGGGCGAGTTGTTCAGCACCGGGCGGATCGGTCATCCGGCCTGCCAGTCCAGGGCCAGGTTGGGGATCGCCTCGAGGCCCAGGTCGGCGCGCGCGCCCGCGCCGAATCGATATCCGGCGGCGGCGCCGATCATCGCCCCGTTGTCGGTGCACCACGCGACAGGCGGCACCAGCTGGCGGCGCCCCACTCCGGCGAGCCGGTCGCCGAGCGCTACGCGCAGCGACCGGTTGGCGGCCACACCCCCGCCGATCGCGACCGCCGCCACGTCGAATTCCTCGGCCGCCGCCACGGTCTTGCTGGCGAGGGCGTCCACGACCGCCTCCTCGAACGCGGCCGCCAGGCCATCCACCGGGATCGGCTCGCCCCGCTCGCGATAGCCGGAGACCTCGCGCAAGACGGCGGTCTTCAATCCGGAAAACGAGAAGTCGTACGCCCCGGCCAGTCGGGCCCTCGGGAAGCGAGTCGCCGGCCGCGCGCCGGCCGCGGCGGCGGCAATCGCCGGGCCGCCCGGATACGGCAGGCCCAGGAGCCGTCCCACCTTGTCGAATGCTTCGCCCGCAGCATCATCGACCGTCTGTCCCAACAGGCGATAGCGGCCGTGGTCCTCCATCAGCACGAGTTGGGTGTGTCCCCCGCTGACGACCAGGCAGAGTAGCGGGAAGGGCGGCTCCGCTGGAAGCGGCATGTCCGCTGGAACCTCGGCCAGCCAGTTGGCGTAGATGTGCCCCTCGATGTGGTTGACCCCGACCAGGGGCAGATCGAGGGTCGCGGCCAGCGCCTTGGCCACGCTCACCCCGACCAACAGCGAGCCGACCAGCCCTGGGCCGTGGGTGACGGCGACTGCGTCGAGGTCGCTCCAGCCGAGCGTCGCCTCGCGCATGGCCGCCTCGATCACCGGCACGATCCAGCGCAACTGCTCGCGCGCCGCTACTTCGGGCACGATCCCGCCGGTCCCCGCGTGGATCGCGATCTGGGTGGCCAGCTGGTTGGCCAGGATCCGGCGTCCGCCCTGCACGATGGCGACCCCGGTCTCATCGCAGCTGGTCTCGATGGCCAGGATCCGTGGTCCGGACATCAGCCCTCGCCCCTCGCGGCGAATGTGGGTTCGGCGTGGAGGAGCGTTGTCATGGAGGCGCTGCGCAGGCTCGGCGTGGTCATCACCAGGGCGTCCTCCCCGTCATCGGCGTAGTAGGCCAGCCGTCGGCCGGCGGCGCGAAAACCAAAGGACCGATACAGGGCCTGCGCCGGCCTGTTCGAGGCGCGCACCTCGAGGGTCATCCGCGTCGCGTCGAGCTCGATCGACAACTCGAGCAGGGCAAGCAGCAGGCGCCGCCCGATCCCCCGCCGCCTCCAGTCGGGATGCACCCCGAAGGTAGTGATGTGGGCCTCGTCCACGATAAGCCAGATCCCGCCGAACCCGACCAGCCGATCACCGCTGCGGGCCACCAGGTAGCGTGCCAATCGGTTGCCGGTCAGCTCCTGTTCGAAGGCGAAGACCGGCCACGGGGTCCTGAAGCTGAGGCGTTCGACCTCGTGCACAGCTGCCACGTCGGCAAGCCGCATCGGCTCGATGAGCAACGCCGACCGGACCGTCACCGGGCGCCTCCGCGCGGGTCGGCGGCGAGTCCACGTGGCGCCATCAGGTAGATCGGCTCCAGGCGCGCCAGGTCGTCGCCCGTTGGCTCGGCCATCAGCCGCTTCGCCGCCAACCGGCCGATTGCCTCAGCAGCTCGAACGGGGGGACGGCTGGTGGGCAGGTTGAACGCGGCCGCCAGCTCCGCCGGTGCGACCAGCAATCCGTGGCGGCCTAACTGCGCGGCGTCATCGCGCCCGATGATCCGGGGCGCGTCGGCATCGCGCGTGAGCAGGTAGGCCTGGCTTGCCCCGGCGCGCGAGATGGCGGCCAGCGCATCGGGCTCGGCTTCCAGCCATGCGACCAGGCTCGGCACGCCGACCAGCCGGCAGCCGCTGCCCAGGGCCAGGCCCTTCGCCAATCCCAGCCCGACCCGCAGGCCGGTGAACGATCCCGGGCCAAGGCCGACGGCCACGGCCATCGCGTCTCCCAAGGAGAGGCCAGTACGGTCGAGCAGGCGCATCAGGCGCGGCAAGAGGTCGCCGGGTTGGGGGTGGCCCGATCTCCATGCGTCGCCGCCGACCAGTTCGCCCGTCCCGGTCAGAATCGCCAGGGATGGATCACCCGAAGCCGCCTCGATGGCCAGGATCATCTGACCAGCGCCCGGGACGCCAGTTGCACGTGGGCCAGACCGTGGGCCACCCAGCGCAGC
Organism: Candidatus Limnocylindria bacterium; assembly: GCA_046715765.1. Lineage (GTDB taxonomy): Bacteria > Chloroflexota > Limnocylindria > QHBO01 > QHBO01 > JBKJYH01. The sequence goes on along the minus strand of JBKJYH010000143.1, from coordinate 4,185 downwards.
ACCCTGCGGTCCGACCCGTCGGCGGCGGGCTCGATCTCGATCTCGAGGCGCTCCGCCGGGAGCCAGTCGCCCAGCCGATCTGCCCATTCGATCACGGTCAGCCCTTCCGCACCGCGCTCATCCAGGAGGCCCGCCGCCAGCGCCTCGGCGGGGTCGCTCAACCGGTACACATCCGCGTGAAAGAGGCGAAGCCGCCCGGAGTGCTCGTTCATGAGCACGAAGGTCGGGCTGTTGACGACGCTGGTCACGCCCAGTCCGCGCGCGATTCCCTTGGTCAGCTCGGTCTTGCCTGCGCCGAGCGGCCCGACCAGGGCGATGATCGTCCCTGGGGGCGCCGACGCCGCCAGCGCACGGCCCGTCTCGCGAGTCTCCGCCGGCGAGGCCGAGGTGCAGGCGCCAGCGGCCTGTGGCGCGGGCGGGCGGGTCGGGTCGTCCATCTGTCCAAGCATACGAGGGGAGCCGGTCACCGGCCGGCTGGGGTCCCCATCGCTTCGAGATCGGCGAGGGGCGCGGCCACCAGGCGTCCCTCCTCCAGGCGGACGAGGGCGATCCTGGCCAGCAGCCCGTTGGGCGCCGCATGCAGGTCGTCGAGGATGGCGACCATCACGCCCGTCCGACCCAGGAACGGGCGCCGACACCCGATCACTCGATCCCCGACCCGGGGAAGCGCCCGGCGAACCGGTGGCGGCGGGGCGTCGTAGACGTAGAGCAGCCGGTCGGCTCCCGACAGGCTGGCCATCCGTCCGGCCTGGGCCGAGAGCCACGCGAAGAGGAGCGGGTCGAGTCCGACCTTGCCGAAGCCCTCGAGCAGGAGCAGGCCGAAGGGATCGCCCGCTCCCCCGGATGCGCGGCGACGCTGCCCGGCCGCCTCGAACTCGCGCAGCTCCTTGTCGAGGATCCCGCCCAGGACGATCCCGGCTACGCCGATGGCTCGCGCCCGGGTGAGAGCCTCGGCCGATGCGCGGGAACCGCCGACCAGGATCTTGCCGGCGGCGTCGGCGTCGATCGCCGTCGCCCGCAACTCATCGTCGGCCGATGCCACGGCCAGCATCAACTCACCGTGGACCGCCGACCCGCTGCCGGCGATCCCGGGAAGCCGCGCGCCGGGGACCTCGACCAGAACTGCCCCCTCCTCGATGGCGCGGACCCGCCCGCGCACATGGGCGATGATGGTCTCGGTGGTGCCTGCCGGCACGAACAGGATCGATCCGTCCCGTCCTGACGCGGTCAGGACCCAGCCCGACGTGGGCGCCGTCACCTCCCGGCCGCTGGGGGCGCGGGCAAGGACTGCGCCCTCCGCCAGGCGTGCCCCGACTTCGGCGACCATTGACCCCGGGAGGTCCGCGGCGCGGCAGCGCAACGCGGTTGCGGCAGCGATCCGGATCGGTGCCATCGGCTGCGCCCAACCGCCGATGCTGTCGTCCGGTGCCAGGAGCGCCCCGACCTTGGTCGCGATGGTCGAGCCTCGTGGGACGAGGACCCGGTGCAGGATTCGACCCGCAGTTCGAGCATTCATGGCCCGCCACCCGACGGCCCCGGGGTCCCCGGCCCGGTCTCGCGCGCGAAGGAATCCCGCCACGAGCCGAGGACCGCGCGACGGTCGTCGCTGCGGCGGGGCAGCAGCGGCGGGGTGGAGCGCGCGTCGAGGACCAGGCCGACCGATCCGCCGACCAGCGTCACGCTCATCCGTCGAGCGCCTCGCGGTCCGGCCATGCTCACCTCGCCATCCAACTCGATCTCGAGTTCCGCGGCCTGGCCAGGGCCGAGCTCCACGACCTGGACCTGGCCGGCCCGCAGGGCAATCGGCGGCAGCGCCGGCCAACCGGCGCGCCGAACCGTAACTCGCATCGCCGGCTGACCCGGGCGGCCGCCACGGCACACGACTGCCGCGCCGAGCGGGGTGAGCAGGTCATCGCGCAGTTCGGCCATCCCTTCGCCGATCTCGCCGTCGGCCAATGCGCCAAGCGGGCCGAGCACGCCGGTCGGATCGATCGCAACCTGGAATGTCCCGGTCGGCCGGACGCCGTCGATCAGGAGTTGCATCGCCAGGGCGGGTGATGGCGCGGCGGCAATGGTTCGACCGGCCCCGATCAGCAGGTCGATCCCGCCGTCCGAGGCCGCAGGACGTTGCCCGCCCAGCACCGCGCGCGCAGCGCCGTGCAGGATGGCGAGCTCCTCGTCGGTCACCGGCAGGGTGGCCGGCCGGGCTCGATAGGTTTCGAGCGCGTCGCGCACGGTCAGCTCGTCGGCCAGCACCGGCAGCCAGCGCACGATCCGGCCCGCGGCGGCGCCGGCCCCGTGTGGCGAGGTGGCCAGCCCGCCCGAGGCCTGAACCCAACCTTCCACCGTGCCGTCGCCGTCAGCCAGGGCCCAGCTCGCGTAGCGGGCCCCAAGGTCGACGGCCAGGATCCGCAGTCGCTGCGATCGGCTCAATTCAGCCACCGCGCGCCGGAAGCCGAACGGGGTCAGGGCCCGCATTCCTCCGGGCTCCAGGATCGCCTCGAGCATGTCCTCGAGGTGGCGCCGCAGGGTCGTGCCGCGGTCCATCTCGGGGGCGGGCAGCGGATTCGCGACCGCGGTGCAGGCGCCCGGCTCGAAACAGGCAACGACCTCGGCGGCCATCAGGCGCGAGCCGGCCCAGATGACCGGCGCAGTGCTTCCATGCCGGGCGGCGCGGACCAATCCCGCCAGTTCGATTGCCTGATCGGTGCGCGCTGCGTCGAAGCCACCCGCAAGCAGCCAGGCGTCCACCGGGGCACGCTGGAGTGCGGCCAGGCGGTCGGCGACCCCTCGGCCGTCATCGGGCGCGACCGCCTCCTCCACCACCCAGCCAGCGCCCTCAGCCGCAGCTCGCGCCGCGGCCCCGGACAGCTCGCCGGTCAGGCTTGCGATGGCCAGCCGTCCAGCGCGGGATGGCGTATGACAGCTGATCCGGGGCGCGTCGGACAGCAGGCCGCGCAATCGACCGACCAGGCGTTGGTCGGCCGAGGGCTCGAGCCGGCGCACCAGGTCGTTGAGGAGATCCTCGTCTCCCCAGCTGCTGGGCTGGGAGGCGTGCGCCGCGATCCGCCACCGACCGCGGCTCTGACCCACCACCGAGGCCTTGGTCCAGGTAGATCCGCGGTCTATCAGCACCGACAACTCGGCGGTGGCCGCGGGAACCATGCTTTGGCGCTCGCTGGTCACGGCACCAACCGGAGCCAGGTGCCGAGCACGAAGTCGATCCGATCCACCACCAGTGCCAGCCGGCTGACCACCAGGAATCCGAGCCAGCCTCCGATGCCGGCGACCAGAAGCCAGCGCCCCACCGAGGCGACCCGGGCAAGGCGGCGCTCCGTCGAGAGGCCATGGACGAACGAGAGTGCAACGAGTCCACTGACGACCACCCCGGCCATGGCGGTGGCCTGATCAACCGGTGCGGCGCCGGGGACCGGGAGGGCTGCGGAGAGTTGCGGCAAGAGGGTGCCCAGCACCGCGCCCCCGAACGCGAAGGCGGCCGTTCCACCGACCAGCACCGCGGCGGGCAGGGCCGACGCTTGGGACGGCAACCAGCGCGACCCGATGAGGAGGCCGACGAGGACCCCGCCCGGCACCAGCAGCAGGTGGTCGAGGGGGGCCTCGGAGAGCGGCATGATCAGGCGCGGCACGAGGATCTCGTGGACAGCGATCACGGCGAAATAGCCCGTGGCCAGGCCGGCCAGCAGGAGCTGGAGGATGCCGAAGAGCCGCCGCGCACCGACCAGGTAGGCCCAGGTGGCGATGGTCACGACCGCTGCCACCGCGGTGGCAGCGGTCCCGGTCGGGTCGGCGCCGAGCAGCCCGTTCATGCCGACGGCCTCGGTGGTCGCCGCGCAGCGCCACGAATGAGCGTCTCCCCCAGGATCACCAGCGCTGCGAGCATCCCGACCAGCATCGCCGCCGCGTCGGCGGGACGGTCTCCGCCACTGGTATCGGGTGGAGCGGCCAGGTCATCGCGGACCAGTTCCAGATACGCCACGCTGTCCCGCAGCGTCGAAACCAGCGCTGCCAGCTGGCCGGTGCGACGGTATGGGGCCAGCTCGGGCTGGAGCACCGTCGGAGCAATTGCCGCGAGGCGCAGGTCCGGCAGCCGGGGCAGGATCTGCTCGACCCAGGCCCGGGGGCCAAAATCGGTTCCGCCCACCAGCAGCACCAGGTCGAACGCGG
>JBKJYH010000142.1:0-6537 GCA_046715765.1 Candidatus Limnocylindria bacterium | reverse complement strand
CACGGTCAGCGGGGTGAGCAGCCACTTGTTGGGGCGAGCCAGGAACAGGTCCAGGCTGATGATCAGCAGCGCCAGGATGGTAAGCACCACCTCGGGCGCGATGGCTCCCAGGTCGGCGAACGACAGGTCGTTCATGGGCTCACCACGGCAGCGCCAGGCTGGTCAGGCCGCCCGAGGCGTTGACCGCATCCAGGATCCGCTGCATCGGCGCCTCGAGCAGGTCGAGCACCGGGCCCGGATACACGCCGAGGGCCACCACCAGCACGATCAGCGGGGCGAGCGCCAGCCACTCCGCGCGCGACAGGTCGGTCAGTGAGTTCCATGAGCGGCGCATCCAGTCCGACGGGACGGTGAAGAAGACGCGCTGGAACATCCAGAGCATGTACACCGCGCTGGCGATCACCACCAGCATAGTGGCGGCCGCCACCCAGCCCGAGTACTGGAACGCACCCACCACCACCAGGAACTCGCCCACGAAGCCGGACAGGCCGGGCAGGCCGATGCTGGCAAAGGTGAAGAGGCCGAAGACGGCCGCGTAGGCAGGCAGTTTCCCGTTCAGGCCGCCCATGTGCGCGATCAATCGGTCGTGGGTGCGCTCGTAGATGACCCCGACCAGCAGGAAGAGGGCGCCGGTGGTGATGCCGTGGCTGACCATCTGGAAGACGGCGCCCTGGAGTCCCTGCATGTTGAACACGAACGCGCCGAGCATCACGAAGCCCATGTGGCTGACCGATGAGTAGGCGATCAGCTTCTTGAGATCGGGCTGGACCATACTGACCATCGCCCCGTACAGGATCGCGATCAGCGCCATCCCGATCACGATCGGCGCGAACTCGCGCGCGGCATCGGGCAGCAGCGGCAGGGAGTAGCGCAGGAAGCCGTAGCCGCCGAGCTTGAGCAGGACCCCGGCCAGGATGATCGAGCCGGCGGTGGGCGCCTCGACGTGGGCATCGGGCAGCCAGGTGTGGAACGGCCACATCGGGACCTTGATCGCGAAGGCCAGGAAGAAGGCCACGAAGGCAAGCGCCTGGAGCAGATCGGGGTAGGCGAAGCCGCGCAGCGCCTCGTAGCTGAAGGTGAACGGGTTGCCGGCGGCGGCGTAACTGAGCGCGACGCTCAGGATGGCGACCAGCATCAGCAGCGAACCGACCAGGGTGTAGATCACGAACTTGACCGTGGCGTAGATCCGGCGCGGGCCGCCCCAGATCCCGATGACCAGGTACATCGGGATCAGGCTGATCTCCCAGAAGACGTAGAAGAGGAACATGTCGAGCGCCACGAAGACGCCGAGCATCCCGGTCATCAGCAGGAGCATCGCGATGTAGTACTCCTTGACCCGGACCTGGATCGGGTCCCAGGAATAGAAGATCGCGACCACGCTCAGCACGGTGGTGAGCAGGACCATGATCAGCGACAGGCCGTCCACTCCGAGCGTATAGCGCATCCCGAAGGCGGGGATCCAGGGCACGTCCTCGAGGTACTGGAACTCCGCGCCGCCAGTCTGATAGCCGAGCAGCAGGAGGCTCATCCCCAGGCTGGCCAACGCCGCGCCGAGCGCCACCCAGCGAACGGCCCGATGGTTGGTGCCGGGCACGGCCAGCAGGACCAGGACCCCGATCAGCGGGGCGAAGACGACCAGGCTCAGCACCGGCAGCCCGCTCATGGGCGGATCACCAGGTAGGCGGCGAGCACCAGCAGCATCCCGGCGGCCATGCCCAGCCCATAGTTCTGGACCCGCCCGGTCTGCACCCCGCGCAGCAGGCCGCCGACCCGCTGTCCCAGCCAGCCGGCCCCGTTCACCGCCCCGTCGATCACCTTCGCGTCGAACCACCACAGCAGGTTGCCGATCAGCACCCCTCCCCGGGCGAAGATGAGCTGATAGAGATCATCCACGTAGTACTTGTTCAGGCTGGCGGCATACATCCCCGGCCCCAGCCCGAACGGGATGGCGGCCACGAAACGCTTCGGGGCGGCGGGATCGCGGACGTACCAGCGGTAGGCGAGCCAGATGCCCGCGCCGCCCGCGGCCGCGCCCAGCAGCAGCAGGGCGCCGCCCAGGCCGAAGAACGCGAACTCGTGGTGCTCACCATGGGCCAGCGCATCGGCCACCAGCGAACCGGGAAGGGCGCCTGCCCCCGACGCAATTGCCGCCCCGAAGACCTCCTCCAGCCAGCGGTGGATCGCCCCGCCCTCCGGGGGAAGGCCCAACAGCAGCCCGGCAAGGGTCGTCGGCACGGCCAGGATGATCAGCGGCCAGACCATGCTGGGGGCCGACTCGTGGACGTGGCGCCATGCGTCGCGCGGGCCCTGCCATCGGCCGTGGAAGGTCATGAACACCATCCGGAAGGTGTAGAACGCGGTCATGAACGCGACGATCACCCCCACCGCGAAGAACAGGGCGTAGCCGCGGTTGAAAGCCTCACCCAGGATCTCGTCCTTGCTGAAGAACCCGGCGAAGATGGGGATCCCGGCCAGCGCCAGCGAACCGATGACCATGGTCCGGTAGGTCCACCGCATCCGCTCGCGCAGCCCGCCCAGGAAGCGCATGTCCTGCTCGCCCGAGGCGCCGTGGATCACCGAGCCGGAGCCCATGAACAGCAGCCCCTTGAAGAAGCCGTGGCTGACCAGGTGGAAGATGGCGGCCACCCACGCGCCGATCCCCAGCGCGAAGAACATGTAGGCCAGCTGGCTGACGGTCGAGTAGGCAAGCACCTTCTTGATGTCGTTCTGGGTCAGCGCGATGGCCGCGGCGAAGATGGCGGTGAAGATCCCGATGATGGCCACCACCCACATGGCGGTGGGCGAGCCGGCGAAGATCGGGTTGGCGCGGGCCACCAGGTAGACCCCGGCGTTGACCATGGTCGCGGCGTGGATCAGGGCGCTGACCGGGGTGGGACCCTCCATCGCGTCCGGCAGCCAGACGTGCAGCGGGAACTGTGCGCTCTTGCCCACCGCCCCCGCGAACAGGAGCAGCGCGATCAGGGTGACCGCGCCCTGGTCGAGCCCGCCGACCGACGCAAAGACCTCTTCGTAGTTGAGCGTCCCGAGCAGGGTCCAGATCAGGATGATCCCCAGGCCGAATCCGAAGTCGCCGATCCGGTTGACCACGAACGCCTTCTTGGCCGCACCCGCGGCGGAGGGCTTCTTGTACCAGAAGCCGATCAGCGCGTAACTGCACAGGCCGACCGCCTCCCAGCCGACGTACAGCATCAGGAAGTTGTCGCCCAGGATCAGCAGCAGCATGCTGAGCATGAACAGGTTCAGGTAGGCGAAGAACCGCCACAGGCCGCGGTCGCCGTTCATGTAGCCGATGCTGTACACGTGGACCAGCAGGCCGACGCTGCTGACCACCAGGAGCAGGCAGGCGGTCAGCGCGTCCACCAGGAACGCGATCTCGACCCGGAAGTCGCCCGAGCCGATCCACTCGTACAGCACCACGTGCCGTACGTTGCCGCCGAAGATCACGTCGGCGAAGACGATCATCGAGATCACCCACGACACGAAGACGGTGGCGGTCGGCACCCACCAGGAGCGGTAGCGCGGCTGCGGTCCGCCCTCGACCACATGGCCCACCTGGCCGCGCCCATCATTGAGGTCGGCCGGGATCACCCCGTCCGCTCCGTTGGCGTTGGACAGCTCGTCTGCGTGGCCGGCGTGTGGCGAGGAGGCGGCCTGCTCCGCCTCGCTGGGGACGGTGCGCATCCCCGACTCGTCGACGGCGTCGGTCCCGTGCTCGCCGCCGTGCCCGGAGTGGCTGGCGTGGTGGTCGGCATGCTCATCGCCGTGTTCGGCGTGGCCGTGCGCGGGGAGTCGGTCCAGGCGCGGTCCAGCCAGCACGGCGAACAAGAAGCCGATCAGCGGCAACGCCGGGATGAGCGCGATCAGGGTCTCGATCGACATCGGCTTCCGCTACTCCTTCAGGTCGGAGTAGTCGTCAACCTCGGCGGTCTGACGGGTGCGGATGATGGCGATCACCAGGGCCAGGCCGACCGTCGCCTCGGCCGCGGCGACAGCCATCACCAGCAGGGCGAAGACCGCGCCGGCGTTATCGGCCGCGAAGTAGTCATAGGCGTTGAAGGCGACCAGGCTCAGGTTGGCCGCGTTGAGCATCAGCTCGATGCTGATCAGCATCAGGATCGCGTTGCGCCTGGCCAGGAAGCCGAAGGCGCCGATCCCGAACAAGATCGCCGACACGATCAGGTAGCCCTGGAGTCCCATCAGTTGGCCCTCTCGTCCTCTTCAGGCCGGCGAGCCAGGTAGATGGCGCCGATGATCGCGGCCAGCAGCAGCAGCGAGAGCAGCTCGAAGGGCAGCGCGAAGTCGGTGAAGAGCGCGGTCGCGATCGACTCGAGGTCCGCGGCAATGACGACGGTGGCGTTGCCCCAATCGGTGGCGACGGCCGCCCAGCCAATGATCCCGACCAGCGCCAGCGCGGCAAGCCCGGCCAATGGCAACTGGCGATGGAACGGGCGCGCCAGGTTGGCGTCGCCGGCCTGGGTCAGCATGATCGCGAACAGAATCAGGACGCTGATCGCCCCGAGGTAGATGAGGACCTGGGCCGCGGCCACGATCGGCGCGCCGAGGAGCGCGTACATCCCGGCCAGCGATCCGAAGCAGACCATCATCGCCACCGCGCTGTGGATGATGTTGCGCAGCGTGACGACGGCGAGCCCACCGCTGATCACACCGGCGGCAAGCACCACGAACAGGACGGTGCTGGTATCCAGGGCTACGGCTCCTGTCGGATGGTGAGGGCGCTCAAACGGCCTCGCCGATCCGCTGAACGATCTGCCTCGAGGCCGCGCCCGATTCTAGCGCAGCCCGCCGGGCCTGACGCCTCCGCCGCGTGGCACGAATTGGCGCGACATGACATGGTGGGGCGGATGCGCCTCCTCTCAGCATCTACCTGGCCAACCTCGACTCCTGGTTCTGGATGCGCAACGCGCTCGGCAACCTGTCGCTCCTGCTGCCACTCGGCCTGGTTGGCCCCATCGCTCTCCCCGCCCTTGGCGGATGGTGGCGGGTTGCGCTCGTGGCCTTGCTCATATCCGCAGGGATCGAGGCGGCCCAGCTGTCGATCCCCGACCGCTCCGCCGACATCGACGACGTGATCGTCAACGTATTCGGGGCTGTCCTTGGGTTCGCCGTGCTTGGAGGAGTGCGTCGCCTGTCGCGGAACTGAGGCGTATCGTCATGCCAATGGACCGAAGGCTGGCGGCTTCAATTCTTGCGCTGGCACTCACGCTGTCAGGCTGCGGGCAGGGAGGAAGCCCGAGTGCGGCAAACCAGGCCGCCAACGCGTTTCTGCTGGCCCTGGTTCAGCGTGACGCTGAGGTTGCGTGGTCTCACCTCCATCCCGACAGCCAGCGCGACGCCTATGCAGGTGACCAGGCGGCGTTCGCTCGCGAGGTGGAGGAGGCGGATTGGAGCCAGCTTGCGTGGGAGTTTGGCCCCGTCGTGAACTTTGACATCGCCTGGGAAGTTCACCTCACGGTCGACGAGGCGACTGTCCCAGACTTCCTTTTCGAGAGCGGCATTGCCGCAATGTCAGATCCGTGGCTCGTCATGCAGGTGCAGACGCCTTTCGTAGGGCCCTACCTCATCCTGACGTGGGAACGTGGGTAATCTTGAGTTGCAGGGGGTGACCCGGTCGGATTGGGTCCGTCCCCGGAACGAAGAAGAAGGGGTGGCCGGCCGGCTCCGAAGGCTGTTGCGAAAGCCAGCCGAGGAGGTTGATGGCCGCCCCATCAACTACCTGGTAGGTCGCTCCCTGTCGGACATCTCCAGGATGTCGAGCATCGGCAGGTCGCGCTGGTACTCGCTGAACTCGAACTCAGGGCCGCAGCGCAGCGCGTCGTACGGGCAGGCGTCGGCGCAGATGCCGCAGAAGATGCAGCGGCTGACGTCGAGCTGGTAGGTCTCCAGGGTGCGCGGCCGCGGCATCAGCGCGCCCACCGGACAGGTCTCCGCGCACCGTCCGCATGACACGCAGGGCGTTTCGTTGAGGGACACGAAGTCGGCAGTGGTGACCAGCGAGTCGAAGCCCTTGACGATGAAGTCATAGCACCCGGCGCCGCCGATCTCCTTGCAGACCTGGGCGCATAGGCCGCAGTCAATACAGCGGGAGTAATCGCGCAGGATGAAGGAGTGCGTCTCGTCCCGACGGTAGCCGTGGTTGACGCCGACGTACGGGTTGTCCTGGATCGAACGCTCGTCGATCGCCATGTTGAGCGTCGTCTCGTACTCGATGGCGGCCTCGCGCAGGTCGCAGTGACCGATCGCCTCGCAGGTGCACTGGAGACAGCGGCCAGCCTCGGCCATGGCCTGGTCCCCGGAATAGCCGAACTCGTACTCGTTGAAGTTCGCCTTCCGCTCCTCGGGGCCCTGCTTGCCCATGATCGCGCGCGGCTCCTTCACGTCATCGGTGAAGGGCACGATGGTCAGGAAGTTGGGCTGCGGCTCGGACACGATGCGCCGGACCTGGGGATCGTCCAGGTCGTGGCCGCGCAGCCAGTAGTCGATGGCGTAGCTCGCGCG
>JBKJYH010000141.1:0-5381 GCA_046715765.1 Candidatus Limnocylindria bacterium | reverse complement strand
AGCGAACGTCGCGCATCGTGACGGTGATGGCGGGTGCGTCGTCCCCCTCGCCGAATGAGAGCACACCGCCCACCCACTCATCCTCCTGGAAGGGAACCGATCGCAGTAAACGAACCAGCACATTCGGGCGAAATCGTCGCACGTCCGCGCTCAGCCCTGCCAGTCGTCCGATCTCGCGCACCGTATCGGAGGCGATCACGGAGATGCTCGCTTCATCGAAGATGCCATGATTCAACTGCATCATCTGCACGGGAGCTCCGTGCCGGCGTCCGACCTCCGCGGCCAAGTCCTCCCCGAAGACAGGCATCTCTTCGCCATCCGGCGTGCGAACATGCGTAGGAAGTTCTCCCTGAATACCGTTTTCACCTCGGTGCGGAGCGAACAGGAGCAGGTCGGGAAGCTTGCTTGCTGAGAGCCACGGGAACCCGCTGCGGTCATTCATCCGCCGGAATGCCAGGCGCCTGTCACCCTCGAGGCCGTGCCAGCCCAGCGTGGCGACCTCGAGGCGTTCGCCGCCCATGGACTTCACGGGATACCGGAAGATCGCCTCCACATGTCCGATTTCTATTGGCATGCTCGATCCCGGTCCTCGCCTCGATGTTCTTGCTCAGCTGCTCCGATCTCATGCGTCCTCTCACTCACCCGCGCTTCCTTCGACTGAGTGGAGCCTGGGCTGCTCGAGGATCGGGGTCACTGGCAAGACGCGCCACTGTAGTTGCCAAACGTGTCACGGCGAAACGGTCGGCTGCTGCGACTGTCGGCGAACTGGCCCCAGCCGCAGTAGAAGCCGGTTTCGTTGACACTTCCTGGAGGCGTGGCTAGCATGGTTTGCTCACCTTGGAGTGAGCCCCACCATGATTGGAAGAACTGTTGCCCACTATCGCGTGCTGGACCGGCTGGGTGTCGGCGGCATGGGAGTGGTTTACAGGGCCGAGGACCTGAAGCTCGGTCGCTCGGTGGCCCTAAAGTTCCTCCCCCCGGAGATGGAAGCCGACACGCAGGCTCTGGAGCGCTTCCAACGCGAGGCTCGCACCGCGTCCTCCCTCAACCATCCCCACATCTGCACCATCCACGCGGTGGAAGAGCACGAGGGCAAGCACTTTATCGCCATGGAGTTACTCGAGGGCGAGACGCTGAAAAACCGCATCGAGGGCGTGCCCCTCAAGCTGGAGCATCTGCTGGATCTGGCCATCCAGATCTCTGACGCCCTCGAGGCCGCGCACTCCCGGGGCATCGTTCACCGCGATATCAAGCCAGCCAACATTTTCGTGACCGCGCGCGGGCAGGCCAAGGTACTGGACTTCGGGCTCGCCAAACTAGATGTGGCGCGGCCTCGGGCGGGGGCGGCAGGGATCTCGGCCATGGTGACTGCAGTGGGCGATGCGCACCTCACCAGTCCCGGCTCCACCGTGGGCACGGTGGCCTACATGTCGCCGGAACAGGCGCGGGGCGAGTCGCTGGACGCGCGCTCGGATATCTTCAGCTTTGGCGCGGTGCTGTACGAGATGGCGACGGGCGCGCTTCCATTCACGGGCAACACCTCGGCGGTGATATTCGACGGCATCCTGCACACGACGCCGGCCCCGCCGATGCGGCTGAATCCGTCGCTTCCTGCAGAGCTGGAGCGCGCCATCCAGAAAGCGATGGAGAAGGATCGGCGGCTGCGCTACCAGGGCGCCTCGGAGCTCCAGGCGGATCTCCTGCGGCTGCAGCGCGACTTCGACTCGGGCAAGACCTACGCCGCAGGGACCGACAGCGGCCGCGCGGCGCCGCCGCGCAAGGAGCGCTCGGTGGCGGTGCTGTACTTCGAGAACCTGAGTGGGGCGAAGGATGACGAGTATTTCCGCGACGGTATGACCGAGGACGTGATCACCGAGCTGGCCAACATCAGCGAAATTCGGGTCTTTCCCCGGCCAAGTGTGCTGGCGTACCGCGACAAATCGTTCGCGCCCGCGCAGGTGGGGAAAGAGCTGAGCGCCGCCTACGTGCTGGGAGGCAGCCTGCGCCGCGCCGGCAACCGTCTTCGAGTCAACGCCAACCTGGTCGAAACCGCGACCGGGCTCACGATCTGGGCCAAGCGCTACGACCGCGAGATGCAGGACGTCTTCGAGGTGCAGGACGAGATCGCGCGATCCATCGCCGAGGCGCTGCGGGTGACGCTCTCACCCCAGGAGCGTGATGCTATCGCCGCCAAGCCCACGGAGAACATGGAGGCGTACGACTGTTACTTACGCGGTCGCAACTACACCCGGCGCGAGAACCTGGAATTCGCCATGCAGATGTTCGAGAAAGCCATCACCCTCGACCCGAACTTCGCGTTGGCGCACTCGGGGCTGGGCAACATCTGCGGACTGATCTACGAGATCCACGACCACCAGGCACGTTGGATCGAGAGGGGATTGGAGGCGTGCGACCGCGCGCTGGCCATTGATCCCAACCTGGCCGAGGCCCTTTCCGCCCGGGGCCGCATCTTCTACGCCGAGAAGAAATACGACGAGGCGATCCGCTACGCCAAGCTCGCTATCGGGCGCAAAGCCGACTGCGAGGGCGCCTACACGGTGCTGGCGCGCACCTACTTCTCTTCGGATCGCCTCGAAGAAGGCGCGGCGCTGCTGGACGCGGCGCTGGCCGCGAGCGGTGACGACTACAACGTCTACGTGCCGTTCCTCAACATTTTTGGGAAGCTGGGCCGGGCAGCGGATTTGAAGATCCTGGAATCCCGATTCCTGAAGGTGCTGGAGAAGCAGTTGGAGGTCGTGCCGGAGGACGTTCGCGCCCGCATTCTGCTCGCGGTGAATTACGCGTTGGTGGCGCGCCGAACCGACGCGGTGCGCGAGCTGGAACGAGCGGTCACGATGCGCTTCAACGATCCCAACGTGCTCTACAACGCCGCCTGCGCCTACGGAATCATGGGTATGAAGCGGGAAGCGCTCGAGATGCTGAAGAAGGCCAAGGCTTCCGGCTACGCCAACTTGGACTGGGCCAACCGCGATCCGGATCTGGCCTGCGTACGGGACGAACCCGAATTTCAGGTCCTGTTCTCCTCCCGCTAGGCACCGAATCGGCCACCGCCCTCAGCGCATCTCGCTTGCGTCATAGGGGAGGTCCCTATGGCCTCCTGTCGCGCGGAAGGTCGTGAGGTCCATCGGACCGCTGCTTTCGCCGGGACCGCTACTGCATCGCGCACCGGCTCGAGGACAGCTAGAGTTTGTGCTGACGCAGCATGCCTTCGACCTCCTCAAGGGAGAACGAATTGAGTTGAACGATCTTTGCCTGGTTTCGAAATGCGGGTGGCACGATGGCTCGCGCCTCATCCTTGTTCTGGACCTCCACGATGATCCAGGCCTTGTGTTCCCCGTCTTTGCATCCCCAATCTGCCCGTGTGAGAAAATGAGACCCGGCCTTGAGAATGGTCTCGACAGCCCGAATACATGCCACCGTGGTCGCTTCGTGCGGGACCTCAATCAGGAACCTCGCCGTCATATGCAATCTCCTCTGTGATCAGTGCCAGGGATCGCGGAACGAGCCGGCTCACGAACTCGAGCCGAGACTCTTTGGCGGTGCCTCCACTCAGACCTTCGCACGCCACTCCCGCCCGAACCAGCGGCGGGCCCGGCTCGAACCAAACTGGGTCTTCTCGGCGACCAGCGCATCGGACGGCGCCTGGAACGTGCCGGTGGGCTTCGGGCCGCCCAGGAAGTTCACGTCGACGCGCCCGACGCGTTCATCGCCGAACTCGATGTAGCACGAGCCCTCGCCGGTGTAGGCGGCCGGGGCCACGCCGCCGCGGAGCTTGGCGATGATCCCCGCCCCGACGACACGCGCGGCGCCCTCGGCGAACACGCCGGCCTTGGGCGTCCCGACGCCGTTCACGTCGCCGATCGCGTACACGCCGGGGAAGCGTGTCTCGAGCGTCCGCTTGTCCACCCCCACCCACGCGTCGTCGACGAGACCGGACTCGGCGGCCACCTTCGGCACGCGGTGCACGGGAACGCCGAGGAAGAGCGCATAAGGCAACTCGCTCCCGTCATCCAGCTTCGCCACCTTGCGCGCCGGGTCGAGTGCGGTCACGAGTCGGTCCCTGACGAACCGGATCCCGCGCTCATCGAATGCGGCAAGGATCGCCTCGGAGGTCTCGGGTGACGGCGGGATCGGCTTCCCGAACGGCATCACGACCGTGATCTCGGTCGCCGTGCGGAGACCCCGCGCGGTGAGGAAGTCGTGCAGCAGCAGCGCCGCCTCGCTCGGCGCCGGCGGGCACTTGAACGAACGCCCGCACACGCCGACGATCGCGTGGCCGCCCTCGAAGCGCGGCAGCACGTCGCGCAACGCCTCGGCGCCCGCGACCGTGTAGAACTCGTTGCCTCCCTCGACGAGCCCCGGCGTCGCCTCCGGGTGTATGTCGGCGCCAAGCGCCACGATGAGCAGATCCGCTTCGAACGCCCCGGCGTCGGTCACGACGCGCTTCGCCGCGGGGTCGATCGAGCGCACGCTCGTCTGTATGAAACGCACGCCTGGTTTCACGATGTCGCGGTAGGGATGCCGGACGGCTGCGGGGAGCGGCCGTCCGAACATCACGTCGAGCTTGGAGAAGCCGAACACGAACGCCTCGGCCTGATCGATGAGCACGAGGTCGATGGCGGTGCCAAGCGCGTCCGACAGCATCGTCGTCAGCTCGAGTCCGCCGAAGCCCGCGCCCAGCACCACCACCCGTGTTCTCATCGCCAGCCTCCGTGCTACACCTGTGTCGTGACGTTGTCGAGCCCCGGCTGCGGGACGAAGCGGATGTGCGGCTTCGGCGAGCGCCAGCCCCCAGGATAGATCTTCCTCGCCTCGTCGTCCGAGACCGAGCCCGCGATGCTGACGAACACGGTACGCACGGTCTGGTTGGTCGCCGCGGTGCGGCCCTCGCACGAGCCCTCAGTGTCGGCCGGCAGCATCCCGTATGGATTCAAAACCGTGAGGTCGGTGTCGTCGATCATCGCGTAGTTCGGCGCGTAGCCCTGGGTCTCGGCGATGTCCTTGAACCAGCGGGCGTGGTCTTCCACGTCGTCGACGCTGAGCCCGATGATCTTCGCATTTCGCTTGTCGAATTCCGGCTTCATCCGCGTCATGTAGCCCAACTCGGTCGTGCACACCGGCGTGAAGTCCTTCGTCGGACGAGTGCCCAGTACCTGATCGCCCTGCGGAAGTAGACCAGCGCAGTAGCGCTTTGATCAGGCACTGAATCACGGCCTAGCGCCTATACCCCAAATCACGTTCACGCCGACCGTGAAGAGGTTCGAGCTTGTCGCCCTTGGCGGCCATCGCAGGGGTTGCGGCGAACAGCCCGAGCGCAGCGAGCAGAATTAGCGGCGTCTTCATACCGCACGCTTCGCTTC
>JBKJYH010000140.1:0-6004 GCA_046715765.1 Candidatus Limnocylindria bacterium | reverse complement strand
CATGCCGGGGTGGGTCGTCGGACCGGAGCCGGACCTGTCGGTCGTCACGTACCGCTACGTGCCACGCCGTGGCGACGCAGACGACTTCAACCGGCGCCTCCTGCGGGCGGTGTACGCCGATGGCCGGGCGGTCATCTCCGCGGCCGAGATCGACGGCCGCTACACGCTTCGTCTCGCGGTCCTGCATTACAGCAGCCACCTGGATGAGGTCGATCGGCTAATCGAACTGCTCGCACACGAGGCCGTGCGTCTGGAGGCAGCGTAGCCACCGCTTCACCCAACACGTCGAAATCGCGGAACCCGCAACTCGATGATTACACCGAGGCTGCTGACCGGCTGCCACTCACACTACACATTCACACCGACGAGGCATGCCGTCAGGAGTCGGTACGTACCCATGGAGACCACTTGGACTTCGAGCACGAGGGCCATTGGCACGCCAAGCACGGCGACCACTGGGACGAGCACCCGGATCGGCGGGCGCCAATCCCGCGATCTGAAAGAGCCAACGGCATGCTCGCGACCAAGCTGCAACGATCGATCGAGGTCGGATGCGCTCAGCCACCATGCATTCGCCGGCGATCGGGGAACTGCACCTAGCTGCCGGTCCGCGTAGACTCAACCGACATGCCTGCACGCACCTTGACCGAACATCTAGAGGCCAGGGTGGACGGTCCCGTCCTGCGACCAGGTACGTCCCAGTACGACGAGGGGCGACGCATGTTCAATGCCCTCGTCGATCGCCAGCCGGCGGTCATCGTGCAGCCGCGATCGGCCGCAGGAGTATCCGCCGCGGTGCAACTCGCCGCCGAGGCGGGTCTGCCGATCGCAGTGCGCGGTGGTGGGCACAGTGTTGCGGGTCACGCCATGGCCGACGGCGCGGTGGCGATCGACCTCCGCCTGATGCGCAAGGTCGCCGTCGATCCCCGACGGCGCACGGCGCGCGTGGAGGGTGGAGCGCTGTGGCTCGATGTCGACGAGGCAACGGTCGCGCACGGGCTCGCCACGCCGGGCGGCACGTTCGCCGACACCGGAGTGGGAGGCCTCGCCCTGGGCGGTGGCATCGGCCATCTGGTCGGCACGTGTGGGCTGACCTGCGACAACCTCCTGGGCGCTGACCTCATCACCGCTGACGGGCGAGCGCTGCACATCGATCAGCAGCACGAGCCAGACCTGCTGTGGGCGTTGCGCGGCGGCGGAGGCAACTTCGGTGTCGTGGCCGCCTTTGAGTTCCAGCTGCACGACGTCCGGACGGTCTTCGGCGGGCACCTGGTCTATCGGCGGGAAGCGACGGATGAGGTGCTGCGACGCGCGCTCGAGGTAATGGCCAGCGCTCCGCCGGAACTCGTCCTGATGCCCCTGCTCAGCCGACCGCAGGACGCCGTCATCATCACCGTCTGCTATCGGGGCAGCGCCGCCGAGGCAGAGGAGTTGCTGGGGCCACTTCGCAATGGACCGGCGCCGATCGAGGATACGCTGCGGGCCTGCTCCTATCTCGACGTGCAGGCGACAAATGGCCTGCTGGCCTTTGGGCTGCGCCACTATTGGAAGGGCCACTTCGTCCGCGAGATCCCGGATACAGTCCTGGAGGCGACGATCAGGGACCACATCGCGGGTCGTCTGCTCGGCAGCATCCTGATCGAGCCGATCGTCGGCGTCGCTCGACGCGAGCCCCCTGGCGGGTCAGCCTTCGGCCAGCGCGCGGCAAGCTACAACGTCAGCGCCTTGGCGATCTGGGAAGACCCTCGTGAGGATACGGACCGCATCGCCTGGGCGCGCAGCTATGCGTCGGCACTGGAACCGGCGTCAGTGACCGGTGGCGGCTATCTGAACTACGGCACCGAAGAGACGAGCGAACGGGTGCGGGCGGCCTACGGTGATGAGAGGTTCTCGCGACTCGTTGCCCTCAAGGCGAGATGGGATCCCGACAACCGCTTCCGCTTCAACCACAACATCCCTCCACCGCCTCCTTGATCAATGGTGCCGTCAACCTGATAACCGCCGCCGAAGTCTGTCGGTCCTAACTCGCGATCTCGGCGCCGATGCGCACCTCGACCGCGATAAGCATCAGAATCGGCAGATGGTCGAGATACCATGAGCGAGGGGCCGGACGGCTAACGCGGCGCACGCCCAGCAATGAGGTGCACCAGCATGGGGATCCAGGTTGACCGCCAGTACCTCCCTCTCACCGACGAAGTCGACGATTACCGGCCAGCATCGGAGATTGCCACCGCGCTTGACCCTGGGACGCCTGGCCTGGACCCTGCCCGGATGCTGCTCTTCTTTGAGAATTGCGCGCCCGGCGACCGCATTCCGCTCCATACGCACACCTGCGATGAAGTGATCGTGATCGATGAAGGAGAGGCGGAAGTGGCGATCGGCGAGGAGCGGCGAGCGGTGAATACTGGAGCGGTGCTCTTCATCCCGGCCGGCAGCCGCCACGGCTCGCGGAACACCGGCCACCACACCCTCCGGCTCCACGCCATCTTCCCGACGGACCCCCAGTCGTCCTAGTTCGACAGACTCAGCGTGCTTGGCCCGTTGCTCGGGTTCAGGCTCGTCCTCATGGAGCGTCATGTCCACGACCATCTTGGCGAGCTGATTCGGATCACGGGGCATCTTGCGCTTCTGCACCCCTCAAGCATGAGGCCCGAGCAACGGGTCAAGCATCCGCGATCTCAAACTGAGACACTAACCGCAACATCTCGGGCTGTTCGATCAAGCACATGAGCGTTAGATTGCTGATTGCTTGGTATCGGCCGGGGGAGCAGATCGGCACGTTCGAAGCAGGCGATGAGGGGCGGGATGATGCGAGCGCGAGAGCCGGATGTCACGGGCCACGTCAGCCGCGACGGGGTCAAGATCTACTACGACGTCTACGGAAGCGGCCCGACGACGATACTGATCTTGCCGACCTGGAGCATCCTCGATTCAGCTCACGGCCGCTTCCAGCTCGTCGACCTGTCGCGCCACTACCGGGTGGTCACCTTCGACGGGCGCGGCAACGGGCGCTCGGACCGGCCGCAGGGCCGCACGGCGTACGCCGGCGAGGAGTTCGTGGCCGACGCCGTGGCGGTCCTGGACGCAACGAACACCGGGAGCGCGGTGGTGCTGGCCTGCTCGCTCGCCACCCACTGGTTGCTCCGGCTGGCCGCTGAGCATCCGGAGCGCGTGTTGGGGGCGATCGCCAGCGGGACGAACCTCCCCCTGGCGCCCCCGCACGAGCGGCCGGAGGCAGGGCCTTTCGACGAGCCGTATCGGACCATCGAGGGCTGGGCGAAGTTCAACGCCGCCTACTGGCGTAAGGACTACGAGGGCTTCCTTCGCTTCTTCTTCTCTCAGGTCTGGATCGAGCCCCACTCGGAAACGGTCATCGACGCGTGCGTGGCGAACGGCCTCCAGACGACGGCTGAGACGCTGATCGGCACCATCGGCACCAACCCGATGACCGCCGACGAGGCGGTCGACCTCATCCGCCGCACGACGTGCCCCTGGCTGGTGGTCCACGGTGACGGCGACGAGCTCCAGCCGTTGGCCCGCGCCGAGTGCCTCGCGGAAGAGACGAAGGGGAGCTTCGTGACATTCGCGGGTGCGGGTCACTGCTCTGGAAACCGGGACCCGGTCCGCTTCAACCTGCTGATCCGCGAGTTCACCGAGGAGGTCCTGGGTTGGCGCCCGCGACAATGGACGTGGACTCGGGCCCGGAGCCGGTCGCGCCGCGTGGTCATGGTGCCTGCTGGCCCCGGCACGCTGAACCGCGACCTGGAGATCGCGGCCGCCCTCCGCCAACGCTTCGCCGACCTCCGCGTGGAGTGGCTGGCGGCCGAGCCCGCGAGCAGCCTGCTGCGGCAGGCCGGCGAGACTGTCTTCCCCGCCAGCGCCCACCTGCCACCGAGCCCTGAACGGGTCGATGACGCCTTCGCAGCCTGGCGCGAGAGCGATGAAGTGCAGCTCCTGACCTTCATGATCCTCCACGACATCGCGGCCGAGGAGCCGATCAACCTCGTCGTGGCGGACGGCGTCTGGGGCATCGACCACCACCTCCACGAGAATCCGGAGCTCAAGCGGTTCGCCTACGCCTGGCTGACCGATTCCATCGGCTGGGTCTCCGAGCCCGGCGCGGACGAGCGTCGTCGCTTCCTCATGGCCGATGCGAACGCGGAGATGCTCGAGCACCTTGAGCGCTACCCGCGTATTCGGGACCGGGCCCTCTTCCTTGGTGAGCCCTCCGACCTGCCCGATGCGCCCTTCGGGTCCGAGCTCCCCCGTGTCCGCGACTGGGCCGCGAGGCACTTCATCTTCACCGGCCCGATGACCCGAGACGGCGTCGCGCGCGCCGCCGAGCGCCTTGCCGAGCTCCTGTGACGCGCCGCCTGGGGGGAAAGATCTTGCCTTTTTGGTGGGCAAGAACTCGGTCGGGGAAGCCTACACAATGAGGGCTCCCGTAAGGGCTCCCCACACATGCGATCGGGTGAAAACCACAACATCTGGTGGCTACTTCGAGCGCGAGCTACCAGATGTGGTAGGGAGTTGGTACCGCATACCGGATTCGCGGCATTGGTCCGGCGGGCTCCGGCTGAGCACGGATGTCCCGGCCAGATCCGGCGGAATCCAGCGGGCTCCGGCCGGCTACAGGGTACGGGTAAGGGTATAGACAGCAGCCGACCAGGTCGCGGCTGCTGCGCGAACCGATTCCGGTCACACTGGCCAAAGGATCGGCGTCGACCTCGCCATTCTGCCTGAGTGACGTCGTAATCCAGAGTTATCCGACCTGCGTTCCGGGACCTCACGTCTCCACTCCGGAATGACAGCTGGTCAGACGCCCATCCGCCAACGGAATCGATCAATTGCCCCTTCGGTAGACGGGGTTCGCTGCTCGGGAGGGTACCGGATCGGCAGAGAGCCCGACGCCACGGAACACATGCCTGTCAGGTCACGTGGCGTGACTGTGGCTCGCCGCCGGCGGCCAGATGCCGGCATGGAAGTGTCGGCAGGGCCAGCTCGTATTCGCAACTTCATGGCGCCTCCGTGCGCCGGTCAGGATGACGGGTCCGGGGGTGCCGTCGGCCCTGAGTCATCCGCCTCGTCGATGATGACCTCAAGCATGGCCCAGGCAACCCGGAGGGCCGTCTCCACCGCACTTGGCGTCGTGGCCCGTGCGAACAGGAAGCCGAGATACCGGTCGCCCTCGGGGAGCGGAACAAGCGCCTCCCCGCGCGGGACCGTGATTGACAGGCCGTTGATGTCGGGGACGGCCCGGGCGGCCGACTGACCGCGGACCTCGCGGAGCCGCCCAGCGTGCCGGATCGGGAGCATGAGGACGCCCGACGCGGACCGCTCGCGGTGGTGGGGCGGCAGCCCGAGGCCAGCGGCGTGGCGGAGGATGAGCTCCTCCAGGCTGACGCCGGCGCCGAATCGAAGGGTCCGCGCGCACAGCCCGCCGATCGACCGAGCCGCGACCTCGAGGATCCATGCCCCCTCGTCGTTCAGGCGGACCTCGGCGTGGATCGGCCCTTCGCGAAGGCCGAGCGCCAGGGCGGCCCGGGCGACGGCCGCCTCGACCTCGCGTCGGCGGTTCGGAGCGAGCCGCGATGGGGTCACGAACAGGGTCTCCTCGAAGAACGGTCCGTCGAGTGGGTCGGGCTTGTCGAAGATCGCGAGGACCTCGAGCTCACCGGCGCGGAGCAGGCCTTCCACCGCCACTTCGACGCCGGGAATGAAGTCCTCGACCAGGATCCCGGAGATGCCCCCCGCTGCAGCGGGCGTGGCGGCGGTGGCGGGAGTCCCGTCACAACCGAGGATCCGGGCAACCCGCCGGAACGCAGCAACCAGCTCAGCCGGGTCGTTCGCCCGGATGACGCCCTGGCTGCCCGACCGGTCGAGTGGCTTCGCGACGCATGGGTAGCGGGTCGCGGCCGCGAGGGCCGCGACCGCAGCCCGGCCGGACGTTGCCGGATACGTCGCGAAAACTGGGGTCGGCAGACCGGCGGCGGCGAACCCCACG
>JBKJYH010000139.1:0-3793 GCA_046715765.1 Candidatus Limnocylindria bacterium | reverse complement strand
GCTCCAGCGCGTCGAGGAGGTCGCCTGCGACCGATGTCCGACCGGCGGTGGAGGCCCAGTCCGGCCAGTCACGGCCGAAGTTGCCGATCCCCGAGTGGTTGGCTGTCCAGCCCATGGCCGCCAGCCGTCCGTGCGCGGCCTCGTCCAGCCGGTCAGCAGGGTCGAGGTACTGGTTGCCAACGACCTCCCCGCCCAGGGGGTCCGCAACCGTCTTGCCAACGTGGACCTGCGCGTAGATGTTCCGCCCGCCGGGGACCTCGAAGACGGCAAACGTGCCCTCCCCTTGCGCCAGCTGCTGCAGGGCCTGGTCGATCGCGGACCGTGGGCCGGCTCCAGCCTGGTCGGAACCGCCTGGCAACACCCCAGCGGGGGCCGGCAGCAGGCGGCAGACCTCCTCGGCCCATCCTTCGTCATCGGTCGCGATGGAGAACTGGACATGATCCGAGCGAACCACGTACGGCCGCCCGCGCGCGTGGCTGGTCTGCCGAATCATGTCAATGGTCCCGCGCGCGACGGCCTTGCCCCCGAGCACGCCCAACTGCCATCCCCCCAGTCCCTTGACGTCGAGCGCCATGTCCAGCGGCATCTCCGCGGCGGGTCGCTTCCCGAACCGCCAGGCCTGGATCAGGTGCGGAGGATCCGAAGAGGCGGCCCGGCCGGCGACGGCCATCGAAACATCGTCGAGCGCGATGCCCATGGCGCCAAGGTCTCGGTCCAGGCTGGCGGCGTCTCCCGGGCTCAGTGCCCGGCCGTCGGGCGCGAAGGCTGCTGCGCCGCGCGTTGACCATCGCTCAAGTTGGCGGCCGGCCACCGCCGCGGGCAGCTGAGACTCAAGCTCCGGATCGTCATGTGGTCGCTGCGGCGGGGCACCGCCAAGCATTCGCTTCAGAAAGCCCATGTGGGTCCTCCCTTCACAGCCAACTGAACGAAACCACGGTCGCGACGATCAGGGATGCCACGGCAGCGCCCCCCAGACAGCCGCCTCCCTTCTGGCCGGACACACGGACCTTCGGCTTCCAGCTCTCCAGGAACTTGGCCTTTGCGTCATCGGACTTGTCGCGCGCCCAATAGGGGTTGTAGACCTCGCGGACGATGGTGACCAGCTCGGTGGCGATGGCATCCGCGGCGCCCTCGGCCGAGGTGTCCCAGCGGCGCAGGTAGTTGCCGACGTACTGCAGGTTGGGCTGCGGCTCGGTCGCCTGGCGCCATCCCAGTTCCACCAGGCGAGCCTGACCGGTCGCGGGGACCTGCTCATCGCCGGTCAGCCATGCCCAACTCCACGCCTCGGCCTCGAGTTCAGAGGGCCCACCGCCCTCGGGTCGTCGCAGGTGAATCTCGTCGTCGAGACTCATCCATTCCGCGGTCCCGTCCACCACGAGTCGGACGCCGGCGGCGATCTCCGCAGCGGGGTCGCCTGTCGACGATGCCATGTTCACCCTCTCCCGTAGCCGGCTGGAACGGCGCCGCCTGCCATATTCACATGGGGTGCCCATAAACCGAGTAGCAAGGGGCAAAACACGGTCATACGCGCACCCCGTGCCGCATTTGACGTGAATCGGGCCTGAAATGGGCGGATTCGGGCCATGCTCGCCTCATAGTGGTCACATGGTGTGAATCCGGCAGGAACGGCGGAACGGCGCAACGGCGCATCGCACGTCCGCCTCACGGCCGGACCAGGTCCTCGTACGCATCGGGCCGGCGGTCGCGGTAGAACTGCCAGGTCTGCCGAACCTCGGTTATCTGGTCGAGGTCCATGTCTCGCACGATCAGCTCCTCCTTGTACGGGTCGCCCACCTCACCGATGAACTGGCCGCGCGGATCCACGAAGTAGGACTGCCCGTAGAAGTCGTCATCGCCCAGCGGCTCCTTGCCGACCCGGTTGATGGTGCCCACGAAGTAGCCGTTGGCCAGCGCGTGGCTCACCTGCTCCACCCGCCACAGGTACTCGGACAGGCCCCGGGACGTGGCCGACGGGATGAACACGATCTCCGCCCCGTTGAGGCCAAGCGCCCGCGCTCCTTCGGGGAAGTGGCGGTCGTAGCAGATGTACACGCCCACCTTCCCCACCGCGGTCTCGAAGACCGGGTAGCCCAGGTTGCCGGGGCGGAAGTAGAACTTCTCCCAGAAGCCCTTGACGTGCGGAATGTGGGTCTTGCGGTACTTGCCCAGGTACGAGCCGTCGGCGTCGATCACCGCGGCGGTGTTGTAGTAGACCCCGGCGGTGTCCTCGTCCTCCTCGTACATCGGGACGATCAGGACCATGCCGGTCTCGCGCGCCAGGTCCTGCATCCGGCGCGTGGTCGGACCGTCGGGGATCAGCTCGGTGTAGCTGTAGTAGGCCGGGTCCTGGACCTGGCAGAAGTACGGCCCGTAGAAGAGCTCCTGGAAGCACATCACCTTGGCGCCCTGCTTGGCGGCCTCGCGCGCGTACTTCTCGTGCTTGGCGATCATCGATTCCTTGTCGCCGGTCCATTCCGCCTGCAGCAACGCTGCCCGAACGATGCGCGCCATCGATACCTCACTTCAGGGATGGTCATCCGTCGAAGGAGCCGATACTCTACACCGCACCGTGCGACGCTTCGACCGGAGAATCCTGCGAGGGGCGGCCCTGGCGGCAGCGACCGCGATGCTGCTGAGCGCCGGGTCGGTCATCGCGTCCTGCGGGCCGATCGTGACCGACGACGGCCAGCAACTCTTCCCCGGCGATCCGAACCTGACCAGCGCGGCGCTCGACCTGGGGGAGAGCGTTTTTCTGGGCACGGTGGTGGGGCTGGCCGATTCCGACCGGACGGCGACCTTCGCCGTGGCCGAGGTCTGGCGCGGGCCGGATCTCCCGGCCCAGGTGCTCGTCCACGGCGGCGTGGAGGGCTTTGGGATCGCCTTCACCAGCAACGATCGGACCTGGGAGGCCGGCGTGGAGTACCTGGTCTTCGCCGAGGTCGAGGGCAATCAGCTCTCGTCCAACGCGTGCAACTTGACCCAGCCCTGGTCCGAGGGGCTGGCTGCGGTGCGGCCGACCGATGCACGACCGCCGACGGACGCCGCCGACCTCGGTTCGGCCGGGATCCCGATCGCCTGGCTGGTGGCCCTGGGCGCCGCGGCCGGCGTGCTGATCATCAGCGTGTTCATGTTCCGGCGCGCCCGATGACCTTGCGACTGGCGGTATGCGGCGGGGTCCTGGCCCTGAGTGCGCTGGCGGTCGCTGCTCCCGTTGTTCGCGCCGCGTGCGGCCTGACCGCGATATCGGTCGGCCGGGCGGACGTGGTCTTCGTCGGCCAGTTGACCGGCGTTGACGGCACCGGTGTGGCCACGTTCGAGGTCGAGGATGTGTGGGAAGGCGACGGCCTGACCCTGACCGTCGGCGAGTCGGTGGAGGTCGAGACGCCGGCGGGGTTGCTCCAGATGGCGCCGCCGGGATCGGGCGCGTTCCGATACGTGGTGCTCGCCCGACTGTTCGGCGCCTCGTTGCAGAGTGGCTTCACCGACTGCTCGAACTACCCGTTCCCGTGGGACGCCTCGTACGCCGAGTTCCGTCCGGTGGACGCACCGCTGCCCCCAACCGAGGGTGAGTCGGGTGGCCAGGGACCGGTGCTGGTGCTCATCGGTGCCGGAGTGCTGGTGGCGGTGATTGCCGCCATCGCCTTCCGACGGCGTGCCTCCCCGGGCGAGGCGCCCTGATAAGCCTGGGTAATCAGGCTGCACCGATGGCTCGCCTCCCGCACCGATTGAAAAGGCAGGCTATTCAGGCGACGCCACCAAAGCAGCTCCGGTGCACGACGATAAGGTGGGCTCA
>JBKJYH010000138.1:0-2639 GCA_046715765.1 Candidatus Limnocylindria bacterium | reverse complement strand
GCACGAGACGTACAAGACCTACTTCCCCGCCGGCCACTACTCGATCCTGCGGCTCTCACCCGAGATGGCGAAGACGATTCCCTGATTTTGCCGGACACTCAGGATCCGCACGGACGGGAAGCCTCGGCGTTCGACGGACGGCGGTCAGACCTGGTCGGCAAAATGCGGGTCAATCACGACCCCCCGGGCTCGACTGCCCAGCCCTCGAGGCGGTGGGCGCCGCGGTCGGACCGCCGACCTGTGCGCTCTCCGTCCAGACGCTCGACTTTGGTGACGTGCCGGTAGGCCAGTTCCGCGACCTGACCTTCGATATCTCGAACGCGGGCGGGGGCATCCTCTGTGACACAGTGACCGAGATCAGCCCTGAGCTCTCGATCGTCGGGAACGCGAGCTACTGCGTCACAGCGCCGAACGTTGTGCGAGTGACGGTGCGCTTTGCGCCGACCTCGCCCGGGTCGATCTTCGCGGACATCCGGGCGGGAGGAGCGTGCCCGAGGCTCACGGCAAGGGGGGCAGGAATCTAGCGGGAGCGAATGCGGGGTTCTTACCTCGCGCCCAGTAGAGAGGCGACAACGATCAGCTCGGGAGCCACGACAAACCGTCAACCGGATGGCGCTCGACCGCGCGGCGCCGCTGCTACTCTGCCGGGAATGGAAACACCGGCCACGTCTTTACCACCGGCGGAAGGTGGCTGACGAGCTGGAAGGTCGGCTAATCAAACCGATGGGCAGGACTGATGGCGGTCCGCGTCGAAGGGTCCGTCTACGTGGCCGATGCGTTCACCGTCCGGCGGTTCACGGGTGAGGGAGTCCCGCTCGCCGCATGGGGCGTGGGCGACATCGGCACCATCGCGGAGCTTGCCGTGGATGCGCAGGGCCGGGTCTGTGTCGCCGCCAGCGAGCCGAAGCAGATTGTGCGGTACGTGCCGTAGTCTGAAGTCGCGGCGGCCCTCGAGGAGTCGCTACCTAAGGAGTAGCACCCGATGGCTCGTGGTTCGATCGCCGCTCACAACCCGCACGATGTACATCCCTGCTGGTGCAGCTCCGCGCCCTTCCCACCGACCGTCCCAGCGTACTTGGTGTCGCCCGACATCGAACGTGCCACGAGCGACAACCGATACTTCCCGTCCGGCAAGGTCGAAGACTCGGATGTCAGTCGCACTTGGTTGGGCAAGAACCCAGTCGACGTTGACCTCTCCGATTGCGGGATTGGGTGACACACTGCTCAATCGGCCCGCGTCGGTCCATGTCCCCAACACGGGTGAACCGTGGACGATCGAGCCCCGATCCCTCCATGCGACTCGATAGTTGTAGGCGCGGTCCGGTGCCACGGATCCGTCGAGCAGCTCAAAGCCGCTATTTCCTGTCGAGTTACCGGTCCCGAGCGAATCCCACGGACCATCTGCATTATCAGCTCGCTCGACCCAACCCTCAACGGGAGAAGCCGCCTCGAACTCCCATGCGACTCGCAGGCCGGCTCGGCTCGAGACCACGTTGAAGGCTTTCAGAATTGGCGGACTGCAGCCGATTCCTCTCGCACCTATCTGGCCACACTGAGCGCTTCCAACCAGCGGGGAGTCTGAGAACAACGTAACGTCGTCGCTCGCAACATCGCAGAAAAGCGGATCGACACTCAAGTCCTCGGGACTGCTTGGTGCACCATCCACGGCCCCGAAGCCGTTTCCAAACCAATCGTTGCAGCCAAGCGTGACGCTCCGCTGAGGCTCGCCTATTTGCAGCCCCCAGCCACCATTCCCAAACGCAATGTTGCCCCTCGCCAGTACAAGATTGTCTTTTGCGAATGGCGACACAAACTCGATTCCTGATCCGGTGTTCCCGTAGAGCGTGTTCTCCAGGAACGCGAGGTCTCCGAGACCGCCGGACAGAACGGTGATCGCGGACCCTCCACATCGCCCGACGACATTGCGTTCGTCGCGCACCCTATCGGCAGGCCAGAGCAGCATGCCAGTCGTTCGCATTCGCATGATCATGTTGCCATACAACTCAACGTGATACTGTCCACAGCGGATTCCTATTCCACAATCTGAAATACTATTGCCGATGATCGCAGAGTAAGTGCCCTCCAACTCCACGCCAGCGACACTCATGCGGCGGATGACGTTTGATGAGATGACAATCCTGTCCAAAGCAGTCGCCTTGATCGCGGTCGTGTGGTCTTCAAAGAGATTGTTGTCAAGTACCCCGTCGTACTCATCGCCATCGAGTTTCAGTGCAGCGGCCGGGCCGCCCCTAAACCAACAGTTCTGGACGCGCAGGGTATCTGTGACATCCAAGGTCATGCCTCCATCCAATGTGTCCGACCGCAGGATAATCCAAGCTGCGCGGACGTCGCTAGGCCCGCCCAAGCGGCAATGGGCAAGGTCGAACACCGCGATGTCGTACGGATCTCCGCTCTGGACGTGTTGGAACCCAGAGTCGAATGCGCACTCAATGAAGCTGAAGGTGAGCAGTCGTTGGGTCGGCGAGCCTGTGTTGATCTCAACGCGCCCAGTGAAATCGATTCCGCGAACGCTCCAAGGACGGATCAACCAGCCGCTCGGATTGGAGATGTAAAGGCCCCGAATGCGCGGGCGTTTGTCGCCGATCCCTCGCAGCGTGACCCCGCGGTACACATGAGGC
>JBKJYH010000137.1:0-2565 GCA_046715765.1 Candidatus Limnocylindria bacterium | reverse complement strand
TGTGCGAGCGGCATCGACGGATCGCGGTTGACGCCAATGTCCTGGTCTACCTTCTCGAGGGGGACGAGCGCTTGGGTCCAGCGGCCCGGGGGCTAATGAAGGCAGTCGAAGACGGTCGCGTCGCTGCCGTACTGTCCGCCGTGGGCCTGGCCGAGGTGCTGACTGGACCGGCCAGGGACGACGTGGCTCACGTCGAGCGATACGACGACGAGATCCGATCAATTGCCGGCCTCAAGGTCGTTCCATTCGAGGGCCGCCTGGCTGCCGATGCGGCCGTGATTCGTGGGGTCCGTCGGATCGGGCTAGCGGATGCCATCCACCTCGCGACTGCGCGTGCAACCGGCGCCACGGCGTTCGTTACGAACGATCGGCAGATCCGGGGAAGCCCCAGGCTGGAGGTCATCTACCTCGACGACCTGGCGCTGGGCTGAGTGAGCCCCGCTTGCGGGGATGTGCAGCTCGGGCAAGTAATTACGAAGCAGTCGGTCGCGGTTGCCTGGCATTTGCACGCGGTGCAAGAAACCGATACCAACCGGCCAGGATCCCGCCGTCTGGGGCCCGATTCCCGGTCTGCCTCGTAGATATGTGCCCCACCTGCAAGTGGACGAGGCGGACCTCAGCCCGCGGCCAGCGCCTCCGCGTAGGCGGCCGCGAAGCCGGGGATCCCACGCTCGACCATGTCATCGGAGGCGGTCAGGCTGATCCGCAGCCAGCCGGGAACCTCAACAATCGAGCCGGGCAGCACCAGCACCCGGTGCCTGACCAGCAGATCGGTGAAGGCCACGTCATCGGGGATCGGTGAGCGGACCATCACGTAGAAGGTCCCCTCCGGGAAGGTGGTCTCGTAGCCGATCTCGCGCAGCGCGCCAATGAGCCGGTCGCGGCGACGCTGCATGGCGGCCACGTCGATGCTCAACTTTTCCAGGTCTTCAATGGCGTGCTGGAGCAGGGCGTTGGGGAACGCATAGCCGGTCGCGAACTGCGAGATGAAGACCGTGTCACGGAATGCCTCGCGGTCGGGGAAGGTAGGCGGCACGGTCAGGTACCCGATGCGTTGGCCCGGCACCAGCAGCGTCTTCCCATAGGAGTAAGTGATCACCGTGTTTGGGTACGCCTCGGCCGGCGAGTGGTACTTGCGACCGTCGAAGATGATCCGGTTGTATGGCTCATCGGAGATGAGAAAGATCGGATGACCGATCCGGGCGGAGGCATCGGTCAGGGTCTGGGCCAGGGCCTGGAGCGTTTCGATGGGGTAGATCCGGCCCGAGGGGTTGTGGGGGGAGTTGACCACGATGGCGCGCGTGCGCGGGGTGATGGCAGCCGCGATGTCGGCCATATCGGGCTCGAATGCCGGCGGCGCCAGGCGCAGACGGACCGGGACCGCGTCGGCGGCAAGGATCATGAACTCGTAGAAGAACCACGGCGGCGAGAGGAAGATCACCTCGTCGCCCGGCTCGACCAGCGCCCGCATGGCCACAGCGAGTGCCGCAAAGCCACCGTTGGTCATCGCCACGTCGGCCGGATCCCACTGCATCCCGGTGCGCTCGGTCAGCGAACGCGCCACCGCAATCCTCGACTTCGGCTCGCTCTGCTTGTAGGCGAACCAGTCGCGCCGCCGCGGCTCCAGGTGCTTGCCAAGCGCGCTGACGTACGCCGGCAGCGGGAACTCCTGGGGATTGCCGACCGCGAAGTTGGCCACCTCGGGGTTGGCGTTGAGCTTTGCGAATGGCCCGTTGAAGAAGTCCAGGAATGGCTGGACGGACGCGGTGAGCTGGTCGATCTTGCGCATGCGTTGCATCGTCATGTCGACCCTCCACGTTCGCGCAGGTAGCTCGTCCCGGTCCAGATCACGCCCACCGCCACGATCGCGAAGACGACCACGAAGAAGGGGTCGCCGCTGATCAGGTAGAGCATGGCGAAGGTGATCAGGAAGAAGCCGCGGATCGCCAGCGTGGTGGGGTACAGCGCCTCGATTCGATGCCGAATGAT
This sequence comes from Candidatus Limnocylindria bacterium, assembly GCA_046715765.1. Classification (GTDB taxonomy): domain Bacteria; phylum Chloroflexota; class Limnocylindria; order QHBO01; family QHBO01; genus JBKJYH01. The sequence goes on along the minus strand of JBKJYH010000137.1, from coordinate 576 downwards.
CTGCACGACGAGGGTCGCCAGGCCCAGCAGCAGCATCCCGGCCATGCGTGGGAAAACGTCGCCGTAGTCCCCGTTCGAGAGGAGGAGCGGCAGCGCGAAGCCGGGGACGAGGAGGAGGGCCAGGCCGGCGAAGGTCAGATAGCCGCCCAGGTAGTAGAGGCTCAGGTGGGTGCGTGGCATCGGACACTCCTGCTGGGTGGGGCTCGCGGCTCGTTCGCCTGCCCACGAGCCCTCAACCGGCCAAGAGTATCGCTTTGCTGTCAGGTCGCGGTGCCGAGCGTACCGATCAGGTCGCCGGGCCGAGTGCTCCCTCTCGGGTCTGGGCCGTCAGCTGGCTGATGCCGTCGGCGCACCATATATGTCAATCCGGTCAGCGTCCTTCGCTTCCGCAGGCCCGATAAGCCAAGGTTATCAACGCACACCGGAACCGCTCGTCTGGCGTCGCCTGATCAGCTGGGCTTGTCACACAGCGCCACAAGCCGGTCATCGGTGCACCTTGATTACCCCTGCTTATCAGCGCCGGAACGTCCCCTCGCGGCTTCCGTCGCGCATGGCGCGGTACACGGTCCAGGCCCC
>JBKJYH010000136.1:0-8684 GCA_046715765.1 Candidatus Limnocylindria bacterium | reverse complement strand
CGGGAACGCCTGCGCTGGGAGAAGGAGTTGCTCGGCCTGTACCTGTCCGAGCACCCGTTGGGCGACATCGAGTCTCGACTGGCGGAGTTCGTGACCGCGTATACCGGGGACCTCCCCGAGGAGACTGACCAGGCCCGCGTCACCCTGGGCGGGATCATCCAGTCCTCCCGCCGGGTGGTCACCCGGGCCGGCTCCACCATGCTGGTCGCCACCCTCGAGGATCTCCAGGGCAGCGTCGAGGTGGTGGTCTTCCCCAAGGTCTTCGCCGATACCGCCAACTCGTGGGCGGACGACAGCGTGGTCCTGGTCAGCGGCCGGGTGGACCATCGCGACGACTCGGCGCAGCTCCTATGCGAGGCGGTGCATGCCTGGGAGGACGCCGTGCGGATGGGGCCCGTCGCGTTCTCCGCGGAGCGCGATCGGCTGCTGCGTCCCCGCGGCCGCCCGACCAACGGGAATGGGAGTGGGAACGGGTGGCAGGCCGCCCCGTCCTCGCGGCAGACGCCCGTATCGTCGGGGGAGCCGGTCGCGCGTCCGCGCGGCGCCGTGGCGCTCCAATCTCCGGATGCGGACGATTCGCCGCTGCCGACCGACGCGGTGCCTCTCCGGGCGGCCCCGGCGGGGACGTCGGGCACCATCGCCATCGGCTTCGAAGGCGACCTCACCCTCGAGCAGTTGCTGCCGGCCATCGAGCGGGTGGCGGCCCGCATCCGTGAACGGCCAGGCCCGCTGCCGGTGGTGATCGACATCCCGGTGGCCGGCGCCACGCGCCGCCTGCGCCTGCCGGTCAGCACCGAGTGGGACGATGGCTTGGCCGAGTCGCTGGAGCAAGCCGCCGGCCTGCAGGTCGCGGTCCGGCTGGTATCCTCCGGCGCATGAGCCCCGCTCGCAAGGCAGCCCGCCCCCGGGGATCCCCGAAGGTCGCCGACGACCTCTCCGCTGCCATCCTTCGGGCCCTGCGCCGCTCCCCGAACCACAGCGTGGACCTCGCACCGCTGGCCCAGGAGCTGGGTGCCGATCCGCTGACGGTTCAGTTGGCGGTGGAGCGGCTCCACGCTCGTCGGATGCTGGTCGCCCCGTTCATCGAACCGGGGCGCGCGGGCGGCGCAGAGTTGACCGCGGTGGGGCTGCGCTGGCTGATCGAGCGCGAGGGCGGGAAGCCGAAGGATGTCCCGGTGGCCCTCCAGCCGGCCAGTGGGCGAGTGCGTTCGGAGGACGAGGCCGCTCGCCTCCCGCGGGCGGAGGTGTACGGCACGCGCCGGAGCGCACCCTCCGGCTAGACGACCCCGTGTGGGTGCCCGACGCGGTCGGGGAACGCCGACAGGAATCGACGCAGGAAGACCTGGGTACGTTCGTCCTCGGGATTGGCCAGGACCTGTTCGGGCGGACCGGCCTCGATGATCCGACCCTCGTCCATGAAGACCACCGTGTCGGCCGCCTCACGCGCAAAGTGCATCTCGTGGGTGACCACGATCATGGTCGTGCCGGCGTGGGCCAGCTCCTCCATCACGGTCAGCACCTCGCCCACCAGCTCGGGGTCCAGGGCGCTGGTCGGCTCGTCGAACATCAGGACTTTGGGCTCCATGCACAGCGCACGGGCGATCGCCGCCCGCTGCTTCTGGCCGCCCGAGAGGCGCGCTGGGAACTCGTCGCGCTTATCGAGCAGACCGACCTGCTCGAGGTAGCGCTCGGCGGTGGCCACGGCCTGATCAATCGGGATGCCCAGCACGCGCACTGGCGCCTCGGTCAGGTTGGCGAGCACGTTCATGTGTGGGAACAGGTTGAACTCCTGGAAGAGCATCCCCGCCCGCAGTCGGATCTGGCGGATCCGCTCGCGGCGCTCGCGCGTCCCGGCGTGCAGGGGATCGGCCTCCACCCGGAAGCCGTCGATCTCCACCCAGCCGATGGTCGGCTCCTCGAGGAAGTTCAGGCAGCGCAGCAGGGTGGTCTTGCCGCTGCCGGATCGCCCGATGAGCATCACCGCCTGCCGTCGCCGTACCTTGAGGTCGATCCCGCGCAGGACGTGGAGGTCGCCGAAGTACTTCTCGATGCCCTGCGCTTCCACGATCACCTCGCCCAGGTGCGGAATGTCCTGATTGGCGGGTTCGAAGATCATCGGTCCGGTCATCGGTCACCCTCGGCCATGCGCCGTTCGAGCCGCTCCTGAAAATAGCTGAAGGCGATGGTCAGGACCCAGTAGATCGCCGCCGCGATGAGCAGCGCCTCGAGCGTGCGGAAGTTCTGATTGCCCACCTTGCTCGCGCGCCACAGGAGCTCCTGGACGGTTATGGTCGAGACCAGCGCCGAGTCCTTGATCATGGCGACGAAGTCATTGCCGATGGCCGGGATCACGATCCGAAAGGCCTGAGGGAGAACGATCCGCCGCATGACCATGGTCTCCGGCAGCCCCAGCGACTCGGCCGCCTCACGCTGGCCGCGTGGGACCGCCTGGATGCCCGCGCGGAAAACCTCGGTCATATAGGCGCCGTAGTTGAATGACAGGGCCAGGATGCCGGCCACAAGCGCAGGCAGCACGATGCCGAACTGGGGCAGCGCGAAGTAGACGAAGAAGATCTGGACTAGGAGCGGCGTCCCGCGCACCAACGACACGTAGAGGGACGCCACCCCGTTGACGATCGGGTTTGTGGAGAGGCGACCGAGGGCCCCGAGCACCGCCAGGATTGTCGCGAAGATGATCGAGGCCACCGAGAGGACCACCGTCACCCACGCCCCGGTCACGATGAACGGGCCCCACGTGGCGATGAAGTCGCCGTTGATGTTGCCAGTGGCGGCGAGCGCGAAGATCAGGAGGCCGATCAGGACGATCCAGACCCCGAAGAACGCAGCGCGGAACCGGAGTCGCCCGCGCCGCTTGTGGGCCGCGATCTCGGCGAGGACCGCACTCATCGGTTCCCTCCTAGCAAAGCGTGAGGACGGGGCGCAAGGGGCGACCCCGTCCTCAGCGTGGCCGTTCCGCGGTCGCTATTCCGCGGCCACCCCTTGGGTCAGGTCGAGGCCGAACCATGTGTCACTGAGCGCCGCCAGCGTGCCGTCGGCGTGCATGTCTGCAATGATCTGGTCGATCTCGTACAGCAGTTCCGCGTGTGGCGGTCCACTCTTGTCGATTGCCACTGCGAGCGGCTCTGCGAAGAGCGGGTCACCGATGGCGACCACTGGATGACCGGCGTCGATGGCGCCCTGCACCGTCGTCGAGGAGCTCATCCAGAGCACGAAATCGGGGCGACCGGCCCTGATTGCCTCGACGCAATTCACGTCGGTGGGCAACGTCGTCGCGGTGAGCTCGCCCGGGAGCGCCGCGAAATCGGTCACGCCTGCCGAGGTGGCGATTGCCATCTGGGCCGGTGTGTAGTAGTAGGGCTGGGTGAAGCTGAGGATCGGCTTGCGGTCCGCGGTAATGGTCATCGAGCCGACGCTGATATCCCATCGGCTGCTCCAGCTGCCGGCCGTGATCGCATCCCAGCCAGGGGTCTCGTACCGAATATCGACACCCAGGCGATCGGCGATTTCGTTCGCGACATCGATGTCGAATCCCTCATAGCCGCCTTCCGGGGTGACAGAGGACTGCGGTGGATACTCGGGATCGGTTGAGACCACGATCTCGCCTCGCTCCTGGATGATCGCCAGCAGGTCTGCCGGATCGCCGGGGTTTGCGGGCGCACCGATCGGGTCCGCTTCGGCGAGGGCGAGGTCGCCCTCGATGTAGTCGAGATAAGTAGTGTCCGCGCCAACGCACACGACAGCCGGGATGTCGGCGGTCGGGTTGCAGGCGGCCAGCGCGAGGGCGCCGACGGCCAGCAGTAGCACACCGCGCCGTGGATGCAACATGGTCTCCTCCAGCAACTCCTGCGGCGCCGGCCGAGCCGGGGCCTGGTTGGCGCTGTTGTAGCACTTCATCTCCGTGCCCACAAGGAAAACGCCGCTACACTCGCTCGCATGACGTGGCTTCGGCGCCTGTGGCACGGCCTGCTGGCGGGCCTGGACGACGCTGTGAGCGCACGTCGCCGTCGCCGGCTGCGCCTGTTCGAGAACCGTGGCCAGGAGACAGGCCGTTGATCACCGGGCCGCGTCCGCCCGGCATTCCGCTCGCCAGGGCGGCCACCTTGCCGTCGCGCTTCTACCTGGATCCTTCGGTGCTGGAGGCCGAGAAGGAGCGCGTCTTCGGCGCGACCTGGCAGCTGGTGGCGCGGATGGAGGACCTCTCCCGGGTCGGCGACTTCGTCCCGGTCACGGTGGTGGACGAGCCGATCGTGATCACCCACGCCCAGGACGGGGAGCTGCACGCCTACTACAACGTCTGCCGACATCGGGCTGGCCAGGTGGCGCTGACCAAGGGCAATCGCAAGTCACTCCAATGCCGGTATCACGGCTGGACCTATGGCCTCGACGGATCGCTGCGCACTTGCCCCGAGATGGAAGGCACCGAGGATTTCCGCAAAGAGGACTTCGGCCTGGTCCCGGTCCGGGTTGACCGATGGGGGCCTTTCGTCTTCGTCTGCCTCTCCGATGACGCGCCGCCGCTGCGCGAGATGCTGGGCGCCATCCCCGATGAGGTGGCCGCGGCCGGATACGACGTCGACCGGATGCGGCCGATCGAGCGCCGTGAATACGTGATCGAGTGCAACTGGAAGGTGTACGTCGACAACTACCTGGAGGGCTACCACCTCCCGATCGCCCACCCGCAGCTCTTCCGCGAACTCGATTACGACGCCTACCAGGTCGAGGAGTTCCGCTACTACTCCAAGCAGCACGCCCCTATCCGCCCGCTGAAGCCCGGCGAGGAGCTCGGGCGCGACCGGCGCTACCTGCGCAGCCCCGACGGGGAGGAGGACGCGCTCTACTACTGGCTCTTCCCCAACACCATGTTCAACATCTACCAGGACAACATGAGTTCGAACGTGATCCTGCCCCTGGGCCCGGACCGCACCCTCACCATCTTCGAGTGGTTCTTCGCCGATCCGGGCAGCGGACCGGGCTGGGAATCGATGCAGCAGACGATCGCCTTCTCTGACGAGATCCAGCAGGAGGACATCGTCATCTGCGAACAGGTGCAGCGCGGCCTGCGCTCGCGGGCTTACGACACCGGCCGCTTCTCCGCCCTGCGCGAGAACGGCGTCTACCATTTTCAGAACCTCGTCCGCGAGTTCTTGGGAGAGGAGTAGCGGCGGACGCGGCCCGCCGCGGGCTGTTGCCGGGAGCGGCGCAGGACAGTCGCGTTCGGCGGTCTACTGAATTCACATCGGGCGACCATTGCAGCCGGGTCGCCCATCGGCGGCACGTCGGGCGCACACCCGGTGACCGTGTGACGTCAATTACGCGACAGATTCATACCCGGTGTGAGTTCGACGCTTTCCGAGGTCGGACGACCCGCCTGGTGGTCACTCGGTGTGAATCCGGCAGGGGCTCGAAGAGCAGCAAGCCGGTCACCGGGTCGGCGGACGGCCGGCTGGTCGGATCCGCGAGCCAGCGACTCGCCCCGTGCCCGCGCAGGTTGAACCGAGCGAATAGTTCGGGGTGGGTGCGCACGATGCGTCTCGCCGTCCCGCTGTCGGCCACCAGGAGGCACGGCACCACCCGGGCGGGCACCGGCCAGCCGAGCTGCCGGGCGATCTGCGGACCCATTCGCACCTTCACGTCAAGCTGGCCGAGCATCTCCTGCAGGTCGACCAGGCGCGTCTTGATCTCCACGATCATCAACGTCCCGGTGGGTTCGTGGAATGCGACCGCATCGCATCGACCGCGGTCGCCGTACCAGTTGAAACTCACCTCGGCCTCCGATCTCCAGGCGCCCATTCGCAGCCGGCCGACCGCGACCTCCTGTATGGCCGCATGCGCCGCATCGACCAGCCGGTCCAGTTGCTCGCCGCTCCAGCGCACTTCGACCCGGACCGACGCACCGAGTGCGGCGACTACCCGGCGCAGCGACCCGAGGGTCATCGTCTCCGCGCGCCCACGCTCGAGCCGCGACACCATCTCGCGCGACGCGCCAGCCCGATCTGCAAGGTCGACCTGCCGCCACCGTGCCCGGCGACGAAGGAACCGCACGCTCCGACCAACGCCGTTATCGGCCACCGCGACATCGTGACGGTGGCTCCTTACCGTATCCGTACCGCCGGCTTACCGGTCCGCGTTCCGCTACGCTCCGCGCATGACCGATGCGCCGACCGCCCCCACCGGCCACCTGACGGTCGGGCTCATCTCCGAGGTCTTCTGGCAGCCCGATGGGATTGCCCGGCTTGAGGACCGCCTGTCGCAGGCAGCGGACCGAGGAGCCGAGATCGCGGTCCTGCCGGAGCTCCCACTCAACCCATGGCGCCCCGCCACCAGGGAACCGCGTCCCGAGGATGCCGAAGCGATGGATGGGCCGCGTGCCACGGCCCAGGCCGAGGCAGCGCGCAAGGCCGGCATCGGCCTGGTGGGTGGGATCATCCACCGCGACCCCGCCACGGGGCGGCGAACCAGCCGGATCCTGGTGATCGACGCTCACGGCACCCTGCGCGCGACCTACGAGAAGCTCCACCTCCCCGAGGAGCCGGGCTTCTGGGAGACCTCTCACTACGAGCCGGGGACCGAGTTGCCACAACGGATCGACGGGTTCGGGATGCCGATCGGGATCCAGGTCTGCTCGGACACCAACCGGCCGGAGGGCACGCACCTCCTCGCTGCCCAGGGTGTCGAGGCGGTGCTCATTCCGCGCGCGACCGAATCGGCCACCTACCAGCGCTGGCGGCTCGTCTTCCGGGCCAATGCCCTGACCAGCGCCTGCTACGTGCTGTCGGTCAACCGGCCCGATACCGAGGCGGGGGTCCTGATCGGTGGCCCGTCCATCGCGGTCGATCCGAATGCCCAGGTACTGCTCGAGACGAATGACCCAATCGGGATCATCAGGCTCGAATCTGGGGTGATCGACAAGGCCCGGATTGCTTACCCCGGCTACCTGCCGGTCCGATCGGGCCTGTACGCGAAGGCGTGGGCCGCCCTGGCCGGAGATCGCCCGCCTACTGGGTGAGGGTCATCGTCCCCTCAGCCACCAGCTCGGTGCCGATGTAGTCGCGGAACACGTAGGTGCCCGCTCCCCAGGCGTTGATCAGGTTGGTGGCCGGCACCGAGAAGCCTGCGATCTGCGCGGTGGACGAGACGGGCAATCCGCCATCCGCTCGGGCCTGGACCACCGTCTCCGATCCGTCGTCATTGACCCGCACGACCTCCTCGAAGATGGTCCTCACCCCGAACGGCGTCGGCATCGAGATCGAGTGGGCGAAGGTCATGCCTGGCGAAAAGGTGTTGGTCAGGTCGATCGCCTCGCGCGTCGATTGATTGAGCCCCGTCCCGAAGGCCAGCCGCCCGGGGAGCACCACGCTCGGCTCGGCGCTGGGTTCCACCGTCGGTTCGGCGGTTGGCTCGGCCGTCGGCTCCGGCGAGGCAGAAACAGTCGGCTCGGGGGTCGGGGTCGTGAGCGCCACGTTCGGAGCGCCGGGGATCACCCCTGCCAGGATCACGCCCACCAGGATGGCCAGCACGATCGTGCCGAGCGAAGCGCCCATCGCCATGAGCGACGCAGGATCCGACGGGAACGCGCCGCTCATCACCGAGCGGCGTGGCGGTGGAGCCTTGGAAAGCAGCACGCCGCATGTCCGGCAGACCTGTGCCCAGGCCGGATTGGGATTGCCGCAGTTGAAGCAGTTGACCAGGTCGCCGCTCATCGGTCGGACCTTAGCACGGCAGGTTCAGGGAAGAGGGCCGAGGTACGGCGTCAGCGAGAGCGGCTCCAGGTCCGCCGATATCCAGCCGCGATAGGGCTCCCCGGGGTCCACCGCGATGCCCGCCAAGCGCGCGATAACGGTCAGCGGGGTGACATCGTCTTGGTACAGGGTGGGGTTGCCGGGCACCCGTGCCGCGAAGAAGTTGCGGAACGCATTCGCATCGGCGCTCCCGGTCCGATGGCTGCCATGATCCGACATGACGATCACGATGGCATCCGGTTCGTCGGCAACGATCGCCTCCACGGCCCCAAGGACCATCCGGTTGACATGCTCGAGCTGTGCCGGGAAGCCGGCCCAGTCGGCCGCCGACGCGATTCCGTAGATGGAACACTCCGGGAAGCAACTGACCGGCTCGGCCGGCGAGCCATCGGCCCGATAGACGAGCGGAGCGTGCGGCGCCAGCAGGTGCGCAAACACGAATCGCGGCGTGTCCGACGGTCGTGCCACCTCATCGGTCAACAGCTCGAGAGTGCTCTCGAGCCGACCGCGATGCTGGTCGAACGCGACGCTCGGCGCCAGGGAAAACACCGCCCGCCCGAGCAGCGAGTGCTGCAACAGGGAGAGCTCGAAGGAGGTCAGTTGCGGTGGAGCCAAGATCCGATCCGCACCGGTCAGCGCGGCGCTCTCGAAGGGAGATGGCACCGTCACGATCTCGTAGCCCCGCTGCCTCAGGCCACGGAGCACCGGCGCATCGGCCAGCGCCAGGATCACGCGTCGGTACTGTTCTGCCGGATCGCTCGGGGCTGGCGTGAGTTCGGGGACGGCTTCGATGTACTGACCGGAGAACATCGAGGTCAGCGTCGCCCAGGTCGAGGTGTAGTTCGACCGGCTGTGCGCGGCGATCCGGAAGCCGACGCTGCTCAGCGCGGCCTCGAAGGCGGAGTTGTCAACCTCGAATTGCTC
>JBKJYH010000135.1:0-3366 GCA_046715765.1 Candidatus Limnocylindria bacterium | reverse complement strand
GTCTTCCTCGACGTGATAGCAACCGCGCCCCTGCCCGACGAGGTGCTTCAACCGGCCCGGGACCAGATTATCACCTGTGCACCTCCGGGATCCACCTGCGTTCCGGCCCTCGTTAGCTTCATTCCGATCGCCAAAACCGCAGCGAGCATAGAGTCGATGGTGCTCAGTAGCTGTCAGGTGCTTCAAGGATTCCAGACGTCCAACGTGTGCAAGGTCGGAGTCGGGCTGCTCTCGATCCTCATGGATGGGTTCGACATTGTGTTGGACACTGGCCTGACTCCCGTCGGGGCAACTGTCGATTTTCTGTGGAGCCAGTTCAACGCGCTAGCGCAGTGCGCACTTGACGTCGCGGATCCTTGTGCGGCGGGCGCCACAAGCGCCTTCAGCGCCACGGGCGTCGCAAACGTGAGCAGCATGGAGTGGCTGGCGAGCAACGTGCATGCGTCGTGGACGTCGCTCGGCCGCGTCTACTCCAATGAGATCTTCGTGCAGGGCTCGGCGCGCCTTAGCATACTGGCGGACGCTGCCATCACGACGCCCGACTCCCTCGGGATGGACGACTGTTGGATCTTCGCTCTGCCGAACTCACAGGTCTCGTGGGCCCACGTCGGTCCGAGCCCGACCGGGTTCGGCAATCCCGTGGAAAACTCTCATGCGAGCCTCCTCGCTCGCATCGAGGGAGCTCCAGGCGACACCTCGACGATCCTGATCCTGCATCGCGATGCTGAGGGTCGAGTTACGCCGCTTCACTACCCGCCGGTGGACTGGGCCACCGCCGGGCTGGCGTGGATCCCGCTGAGCGACACGCTCACCAGCTTCCCGATCTTGATCGATCACGACGGCGACGGCGTGATCGACGTCACCGTGTACGCCACCGGTGCCGTGCCGGTCGAGACGCCCCCGGCAACGAGCCTTGGCATCGGTGCCGCACGACCCAATCCGGGCCGGGATCGGTTCGCCATCCCAGTCGCGGTTCCAGCCCCTGGCGGTTGGCTGATGGCGCGGGTGGTCGACGTCCAGGGCCGTGAGGTCACACGACTCGCCGCTTCGTGGTTCACGCCCGGCGTCCACTCGTTGCGGTGGAGCGGGCTGGACGCTCATGGCCGAGAAGTCCCGAGCGGGACGTACTGGGTCGTGGCCTCGTGCCGCGGCGAGACCCGCAGCACCAGGGTCACGACGCTACGATAGTCTCGGACGCTGCCGTCGCGAATGCGGATAGGCGGGACGCGACGAGCATGCTGCTGGGACCACCGCGCCCGTACGGCGAATTTCACATCCGACGCCGTAGGTCACTGCCCCGGCGAGAGCCGCACGAGGCGTCGCGCGGTGCGCTCACCGCCGGCGCTCAACTGGACCCAATAGCTTGCCGGGCCCGCGGGGCCACCCGCGGCAGGGCGACCGTCCCAGGCGAGCTGTTGCGCGGCACCGGTTCCTATTCCGGCCACCTCATGCACCCGACGGCCGGCAGCGTCCAGCACGTCGAGCCGCCACGGGACGCCCGCCTCGACGCGCACCGTGAACACGGTGCCCGCACGGCTCGGATTGGGAGCGGCCGCCAATGCCACGGTCGTACCCGGGCTGCGCGGGCCCACCGCCAACTCGCCCGGCACGCGGTACCAGGGTGCGGTCGTGAGGTCCCAGCGGAAGAACGCGAGCAAGCTATCGCCCACTTTGTTCTGCGCGGTGACGGCGGGGTGCGTGCCGTCTGCGGCGTACTCGGCGCACGACCACGTGAGTCCGTCGGAGCGCGGCGTGAGCCCGTCCGCCCAGAGATACGGCCCCCACGCTAACCACGGAGCGGTCACCGGCCCCGCGTTCGCGTCGTAGTTGAGCGCCGGGTCGCCCGCGAGCTGGCGTTCGATCACGCGTCGCACGGCGAACGCGGATTCGTAGGCGTAGGGCTCGGGATTGAGCGTGGTGGTCGCGTAGCCGGCGTAGATGCGGCTGGTGAAGTACGCCAGCTTCACATTGGGGAGCTTGCTCTTGAGGATCGCGACGACGCGCGCCAAGTGCACCGCGAGCGTCTCGGAGGACGCGGCGAACGATCCGCTCGGGCCTGCGTCGGCCTCCTTGATCCACGCCACCTGCGCTTGAAGTGGCGAGGAGCCGCGGCCGCGCAGGCGCGTGGCGACCGAGTCCCAGTAGGGCACGCTCGGGTCGTCGATCACATTCGCGGCCTGCCCGCCCAGGGCGCAGTCGATCACGCGCGTGGTCGGTAGCCGCAGCGGATCGGCATCGCTCTTCTGCACGAAGCGGCGGAACTCCTGCGTGGCGTTGCTCATGCCGATCGAGATGAGCACGACGCGCCCGTTCGTGAGATCGGGCTGGCCGAGTGTGTCGAGTGGCATGAGGCCCTGCGCGAGCGCGCGGCCGGCCGCGTCGTGCGCGGCGGGGCGGCTGTTGACGCCACCGGGGTAAAGCCCGCCCGGCACACCTTGATAGAGGCCCGCGCCCAGGTCGATGAGTGGGACGAGCCCGACCGAGGTCTTCGTGCAATCGGCGGCGAGCACCGGGCCGCCGGCGCACAACAGGCAGGCGAGCAGCGGCAGGATGCGGTGGATCATGACGGTCTCCCGTGGGTTCCGAGCGTCCGCCAGGGCAGGGACATTGTAACCCGTCGGGCCTCGGACCCGCACTGGCGCATTCTGCGGCACGGGGGCCGCAGCCCGGATACGCGACCGCGCAGCAGAACACCAAGGAGGCGAGGAGCGATCGCGGCACGGGCAGTCTCCGGAACGCGACGCGTGAGCGCGCCCGGCGGAGGGATTCCGCCGGCCGGCATCGTCCAGGTTCGCGAGAAGTGCAGCGGTCAGTTCGTGGAGTCCAACCACTTCTTCCAGGCCTGCTCGTTGAAGTCGCGACCGAGGAAGTCTCGCACCAGTTGGGCAGCGGGCTTGGAGCCGCCGGCGGCGAGCACCGTCTCGCGGTAGGACTTGGCCGCCCCAGGGGCGAGCAGGTGGGCCTTGTCGAACTTCGAGAACAGGTCCTTCGCGATGACCAGCGACCACATGTACGTGTAGTAGACCGCCGAGTAGCCGTCGAGGTGGCCGAACGCGCACTGGAAGTGCGTGCCCTCCACGAACGGGAACGGCTGGTACTTCTTCACCAGGTCGCTCAGGAGTTGGTCGGTGCCCAGGCCCGCCGGGTCGCGGTCGTAGCAGCCGAGCGAGACGCCCGCGTACACCATCTGGCGCCGCACCACGAGGCCCCGGCCAAAGCCGTTCGCGCGGTTCATGCGCTGCACGAGTTCGGCGGGAATGGTCTGGCCGGTTTTGGGATCCTTCGCGAACGTCGCCAGCACCTCGGGACTCCGCACCCATTCCTCGAGCATCTGCGACGGCGCCTCAACGAAGTCATGCTCGGTGG
>JBKJYH010000134.1:0-4356 GCA_046715765.1 Candidatus Limnocylindria bacterium | reverse complement strand
GCCTCGTAGTTATTTGCTGGAGCTGCAAACGGACCGGTAATCGGCCGGTACGAGGCCGCGGTTCAGCATCGGGCCAATGAGCACCCGAACGCGGAGCATGGCGGAGGCGGAGCGACTGGTCAGTTGGACCCTACTCGAGATCGGGCGGGAGCTGCGGATCGCGCGAGTGAATTCCGGGATGCGGCAGGGCGATGTCGCGCGTCTGACGCACACCTCGGCTGCGCAGATGTCGCGGATCGAGGGGGGCAGGGTGCCTTCGGTCAGCTATCGGCAGCTGGCCCGAGCGGCAAGCGCCGTCGGGATGAAACTGACGCTCAAGGCCTGGCCGGCGCACCGTCGATTGCTGGATCGGCCGCAACTTGGCTTGTTCAACGACTTCCGCGGCCGCTCTCACGCGGTATGGCACTGGCAAGCCGAAGTACCGATGCCGATCCTCGGCGACCTGCGCGCCGCGGATGCGGTCGCGACCCGGCCCGGCTGCCGGATCGTGGTGGAGCTGATAACCCGGCTCGCGGATTTCCAGGGTCAGTCACGCGCAGCCCTGATCAAGCAGCGAGACCTGGGCGCGGACCGAGTGCTGCTGGTGATCGCCGGGACGACCACGAACCGGCAGGCACTCCGTGAAGCCGGCGACGCAATTCGTGCGTCGTTTCCCCTGGGCACGCGGGACGTGCTCCAAGCGATGGCGTTGGGCCGCGACCCGGGCGCCAATGGGATCGTGTTGCTGTAAGGAGAGTCCATCGCAGCGGCCTCCCGTCCGCACGGGCGCCGCCGCGGATTTGCAGGTGGAGCACATAATTACGACCCAGGCGGTCGTTCCCGGCGGTCGCTTGGAGTGGGTGCAAGTTCCCGGCACGCAGAGGGCGGAGCCGGGCCGAAATCGGGCGGGAAATGGGCCGGAATCGGGCCGCCTCGGTGCCGGATGGGCCGAAATCGGGCTTGCCTCGTAGTTATTTGCTGGAGCTGCAAGCGACCGGCGGCAATCGGCGGCAATCGGCCCCGAAATCGGGCGTGCCTCGTAGTTATGTATCCAGGCTGCAAATGCGCGACCCGCGGGCGGAATCGGCGCTCGCGGGGGGACCAGCAGCGTCCCGGGGAAACCCCTAGGCGGGTTGGGCGGCGGGTCCGCGGCGACGCTTGGGGGCGGGTTTGACCTCGGGCTCAGCCGTGTCCGCGGAAGGCTCCGGCACGGCCGCGACGGGGCCACCGATCCTGCGGGGGGTCGGCCCACCGGCACGCGGCGGGAGGATCCCCACGAAGAGCGCCTCGAACTCGTCGGACTCGATCGTTTCCTTCTCGATCAGCAGCGCGGCCAACTTGTCCAGCACCCCACGATGGGCCTGAAGCGCGGCGCGCGCCCGGACGTAGGCGCGGTCGATGATCTCGCGCACCTCGGCGTCGATCTTGGCGGCGATCTCGTCGGAGTAGTTGCGCTGCTCGGCGATTTCGCGGCCCAGGAAGATCATCTCGTCTCGGCGGCCGAAGGTCAGCGGGCCGAGCGAGTCGCTCATCCCGTATCGGGTGACCATCGCGCGGGCCAGGTCGGTGGCCTTCTCGATGTCGTTGCTGGCACCGGTGGTCGTGTCGCCGAAGACCAGCTCCTCGGCCACGTGGCCGCCCAGCATCCCGGCAAGCTTGTCCTCGAACTCACTCTTGGAGTGGAGGTATCGGTCCTCGGTGGGCAGGCTCATGGTGTAGCCGAGCGCCATGCCGCGGCTGATGATGGTCACCTTCGAGACCGGGTCGCACTTGGGCAGGACTCGCTGCACCACGGCGTGGCCACCCTCGTGGAAGGCGATGATCTCCTTCTCCTCGGCGGTGATCACCCGGCTGCGGCGCTCGGGTCCGGCCACCACCCGGTCCAGCGCCTCGCTGAAATCGGTCATCCCGACGGCCTTCTGGTTGCGGCGCGCGGCCAGGATCGCGGCCTCGTTGACCAGGTTGGCCAGGTCCGCCCCGGAGAAGCCGGGCGAGCGTCGGGCCAGGTCGTCGAGGTTCACCGTCTTGTCGAGCGGCTTGCCCTTGATATGCACGTCCAGGATCTGGCGGCGGCCCTTGATGTCGGGCCGATCCAGCACCACCTGGCGGTCGAATCGGCCCGGGCGCAGGAGCGCGGGGTCGAGGCCATCGGGCCGGTTGGTGGCTGCGACCACGATCACGTTGGTGTTTGTGTCGAAGCCGTCCATCTCGACCAGGATCTGGTTGAGAGTCTGCTCGCGCTCGTCGTGGGAGCCGCCCAGCCCCGCGCCACGCTGCCGCCCGACGGCGTCGATCTCGTCCACGAACACGATGCACGGCGAGTTGCGCTTGGCCTGCTCGAACAGGTCGCGAACGCGGCTGGCGCCGACGCCCACGAACATCTCCACGAACTCGCTGCCGCTGATGCTGAAGAAGGGCACGCCCGCCTCACCGGCCACCGCCCGGGCGAGCAGGGTCTTGCCGGTGCCGGGAGGCCCGACCAGCAGCACGCCGCGCGGAATCCGGGCACCGAGCGAGCCGAATTTCTCGGGGTACTTGAGGAACTCGACCACCTCCTCGAGTTCCTGCTTTGCCTCGTCCACGCCTGCCACGTCGGCGAAGGTGATGACCGTCTTGTTGCCCAGGAACATCCGGGCGCGGCTCTTGCCGAACGACATGGCCTGATTGTTGGAGCCTTGGGCCTGCCGCATCATGAACAGGAAGAGGATGGCGATGATCGCCACCGGGAGCAGCGAGCCGATCAGGATCCCGATCCACTGTCCGGCGGCGCTCTCGGCCACCGACGAGTAGTCAATGCTGCAGTCGGCCGGGTTGACAGCCCCTGTCGCGGCGCAAACCTCCTGGCGGACGTTCACGAATTGGGACGCCACGATCACGGTCTTGGGGTTGGCATCGTCGCGGCCCAGCACCACGCTGAGGGTGTTGCCGTCCTGCACGACCGAGCTGACCTTGCCGGCCGCGGCGTCGGACAGCAGTTGGCTGTAGGTGTACGGGGCGGGGACGGGCGCGTCGACGAGATAGGTCCACGCTAGCGCAAGGCCGAAGACGGCCAGCACGACCAGGACCACGCTGTTACGAACGAGACGGCTGCTCAACGAGATATCTCTTCCTTGGTTCTTCCGATGCCCGGAGCGATTGGGCGGCCGGGGAAGTATAGGTGCGGCCCGGCAACGCCACCAACCGGCCCCTTGGGGGCAGTACCCGTGCAGCCTCCGGCTGTTGTCAACCGATCCGGATCTGCCGTTCGCGGACCGATGCCACCCGCCCGGCGCCAAGCTCGATCCGCACTCCCCCGCGTGGACCCTGGGCAGCGTCCAGCAACGCCTCGAGACGTTCGGCCGAGGGTGCCGGTTCCCCGATCGCGAGGCGCAGCACCCTCCGTCCGAGCGCCCGATGGGGTGGGTCGCGCCAATCCAGTGCCCCGCCCGCCGAACGGCGTCGAGCCAGCTCCGCCAGGGCCAGGCCATCCAGCAAGTCGTCATCTTCGGCTGCCAGCCGACCGAAGCGCAGCAGCGCTTCCACGGCCTGCGGGTTGAGCCGCTCGAGCGCGGGGAGCAGCTCGGCGCGCACCCGGTTGCGCTGCGCGTACGAGGGGTCGGCGTTGGTGGGGTCGGTGAGGTAGGCGATGCCTTGCGCGTCGAGGGCATCGCGGAGGATCGCGCGGCGCTCCCCGAGGAGCGGCCGGACCACGCGGCCACGCCGCGCCGGGATCCCCCGCAGGCCGCGCAGGCCGGTCCCGCGCGAGAGGCGCAGCAGGATCGTCTCGGCGGCGTCGTCGGCGGTATGGGCGGTGACGATCAACGCGTCAGTGCCGAGCGGCGCTGCCAGCTCCTCCAGGAAACGGTATCGCGCCTGGCGCCCCGCGTCCTCCATGGAGCGGTGCTCAGCCGTGGCAAGCGCCGCGACATCCACTCGCCGCACCGTCACGCGCAGGCCGAGCGCGCTGGCCGCATCGGTCACGAACGCCGCGTCAGCCGCGGAATCGGCACGCAGCCCGTGGTCGATATGACCGACCGTGAGCTGCCAGCGGTGCCCAGCCCCGATCGCCGCCGCACCGACCAACAGCGCCATCGAATCGGGCCCACCGGAGACGGCCAGCACAACGGGGATGCCGTCCAGAATGCCGAGCGCGCGAGCGCCGCGCTCGACGGCGTCGGCGAGCGGGGAACTGGTAGCGGAGGGCGGATTCGAACCACCGACCAAGGGCTTATGAGTCCCCTGCTCTACCACTGAGCTACTCCGCCGTCGGTTGGGCGCCGATGATATCGGTCAGCCGGGGCATCGGTCCAATCCACGAGGCCGGTCACGCTCCTGCGCGCTCAGATCACGGGCAGGCCGCTGACCGTGTACTCGACCTGGATCCCGTTCAGGTAGAGG
>JBKJYH010000133.1:0-6998 GCA_046715765.1 Candidatus Limnocylindria bacterium | reverse complement strand
TGGAGGAGCGAGTGGGGCAGACTACACGGGGATTCCATTCACGGCAGGAGGCGTAATTCTGCTCGTCGTGGCGGCGCTGCTGGTGGCTCGACGGCGTACGTCGCAGGAGTAGGCGGTTTTGCAGTCCCGGCCATATCGTCCGCCGGCGTCCGTCGACGCCTCCCGCACCTGTGGATAGTCAACCATGCGACCCCGATGACCGGCGTTGTGCGTCTGTGTTGCTATCGGCGATGCTACCGGGAGATCCTGCGGGGATGTCCGGCAGGCGGCACCGGCGAATTGATAAAAGGGGGCCGCTGGATTGGCGAAGCGGTCACCCGCTTGCCAACACGTAGCCCTACGCAGGGAACGCCGGGTAGTCCCCGCACAGGACGAGCGGTTCGGACATGTCCTCAATAACGGGCAGCGAATCCCATGCGATGCGGCTGCCGGACGACGGGTGCAGCTGCGTCATCTGCGCGCACGGCTTGGCCCATGATCCAGGCGGCGCGTACACCACGGCCGCCAAGACATCCTCCACTCTCAACACACAGGCGTAGACCCGCTCGGAATAGGCGACGGCTAGGTGCGCCTCGTCGGCCGGCAAGACCCCGATGACGGACCCAGCTTGTTGAGCGAAGGCGAGCTGGTCAGGAGGGTTCGGCATCCGGCCGAGGAACACAGCCATGTCACGCGGTACACCGTGCTTTACGGCGTGCCGCACCTCCCGCGGGATCATGAGGCGGTAGTTCTGCGAAGTATTGAGCACGATGGCGGTCTTCGCGAACCATTGGCAGAGCTTAGGTGCACTCTCGTCGTCGATCGCACCCACGCGTGGAAACATGACGGAGCGGAAACTCTCCTCGATCTCGTTCATCCACCCGGTGTTGCATTTCTCACACACCTCGCCAGCCACAAGAGCAGTTGTGGGGTAAGGACCGCGCGAGCTGATGACGCGTCCAAGGTAGTCGCGGTGCGTTGGGGACCACAACTCGTCCTCCGCGCCTAGCTGCTTCTGAAGCCAGAGCGGAAAGATGTGCTCCTTCGCCCGCTTGCCAGCGGTCGAGCGGCACATCCAGCAGAACGGGACCCGCTCCTTAACGCGCCACGCGAGATGGGCACCACGCTCGATGAGCTGCTGGTCATACCCCCGCGGGGTCCGTCTTCCCAAGATCCGACCCTCGTCCCAATTACAAGGGACAAGAGTAGGGCTTCGGACTGACGATGCGCCAGAAGGGAGTCATCTGCCGGTCGTCCGGTTCGCGCTCGGCTGCCTTCCGCTCCTGGGCTCCCCGAAACGAGGTCCTTACGGCCACGGCCCGCAGGGTGGCCTACCTCTCCGGTCGGCGGCGAGTCCAATGACGCGATGAGCGCCATCACGCCGACTGCCAACCCGATGTGCACCGGGGTCGGCACCCGAAGACCAGGCGCGCGGGGTCTCGGTCGAGCCCGCGTGTCAGTTCCCGGGCCGACAGCGCGGACATGGGAAGGGCACCCGCCGCTGCTGGGCGGGTGCCCTTAGACCCATACGAGGGTGGGCGATCAGTCGATCGACTCGTCGGGGCCGGACTCGTCAGCTTCGTCAGCTTCGTCAGCTTCGTCAGCTTCGACGGCTTCGTCAGCTTCGACGGCTTCGTCAGCCTCGTCAGCTTCGTCAGCTTCGACCGCATCCGGCTCGTCTGAGTCGGACACGTCGGGTGCCGAGGTCTCGAGCTCCACGATGTCGAGGGAGTCGGCCGTCACCTCGGCGGCACTGAACTCGGTCTCGTCAGCCGCTTCTTGGACATGGGCCATCAGCGGGGTCACGGCAAAGGCGAACAGTGCAGCACCGGCAACGACGGTCGCCACCCGGCCCCGCAGGCTAGTGAAGAGGGATGTAGACAAGGTCAGGACCTCCCATACGTTGTGGTGCGCACGGTTGTGGCACGCTACTTAGATCGAGTCCACCGGCGGCTGGGAGGGTTCAGGTCATCGCGGGGTACTTTCGTTCGACGCCGGGTGCGCGTTGACGGCGCTGTGGAGCTTGAGCGGCGACCGTGGCCCGCAGGAGCTAGGTCCGAAAGGAGGCCTTTTCGGCATCGCCGGCCACCTCTCGGGAATGCTCGTGAGAAGGGCCGGGACGGTTGACGGCCATGAACACTTAACTGCGCCGATTTCGGTCGCTCGGAGGCCGGGGGAAAGCGCGTCAGTTATACGGTCACCGTCAAGCGTGTGATCCGGCTCGCGCTTCTCCGGCGACAGCGCGCCGCTCAGAGGTAAGCCTGTGTCCGGAACAGTTCCGGGCGACCGGCGTGACCCGATCCGGCCCCTGAGCGGGTCTATGGTGTGTGGACTTCTATGGCACATCCGTGAAGGTCGGGGGTCTCGAGACGGTGGCAGGCGTGGAGATCGATCTCGACGCATTCGTCTTCGCGCACTACGACCGCCTCATCCGCCTGGCGGCGCTTGTCTCCGGCGACGCCGCCGATGCGGAGGACGCCGTGCAGGCTGGGCTGGAACGCGCCTGGCGTGGCCGACACAGCCTTCGCAAGGCCGCGTCACTCTCCTCCTGGGTCGACCGGATCGTGGTGCGCGAGGCAATTCGTACCGCCGCGCGTCGACGGCGATGGTGGTCTCGGCGCCGCGAGCTGTCGGACGCGGCTGACGCCACGGCCCCAACGGTCGACCTACCCGACCACTTCGTCGCCCTGCGCCTCGCATACCAAGCCCTGCCTCCCGACCAGCGTGCGGCGGTAGCCCTGCACCTGTACGCCGGCCATTCGGTTCTCGAGACGGCCAGCCTCCTCGGAGCACCGCTGGAAACCGTTCGGTCGCGTCTGCGCCTGGCCCGACGGCGGCTGCGCAGTGACCTCAAGGAGGATCGGCCATGAGCCGCGATGAACCCCGCGTCGACCGTGAGATCAGCGCGTTCCTGGAACGCTATGCCGAGGAGCTGGTGGTCGGCACCCGTCCGGCAGAGGCAATGGCCGACGCACTTGCCGCCCGATTCGGGCGCCGCACCGGGTGGGTGGCGCCCGCCCTGCGCTTCGGCTGGCTGCTCATCGTCCTCGCGCTCCTGGCGGCGGCGCTGCCCGCCATCATCATCCTCGGCGGCCGGGCCGAGCTCAGCGCCGCGGATCTCGTCTCCCGCTCGCAGACCGCCTCGCGCAACCCGCCGCCGTTCGTCATGACCCTCGAGGTCGAAGGCGCCGAGATGCGCTTCAGCTACGACGGAGCGGGGAGGGCGCTGATCGAGTCGCTCGCGGCGGGCAGCGAAGGCGGCGGGTGGGTCATCGTCAGCGACGGCACCCGCGAGGGCTCCTATGACCCCGGCGAGGACAGCTGGTTCGTCGAGGATCAACACCTTCCCGCTCTGGGCCGGCTGGCCGTCAGCTGGTGGTTCGCCCTTCCGTTCGAGGCCGGCGCCACCGAGCCGCCGACGCATCCCTGCGCCGAGCCCGAGCGATTCGCCGACGGCCTGGTGGCGGGTCGGACGGCCCATCAGATCGCCTGTGGTCCGCTCACATTCTGGCTCGACGCCGAGACGCTGCTCGTGCTGCGCGTTGATCGGGACGGCGAGCCGGTGGCCACGGCAACTTCCATCGAGCTGACGCCAGAGTTCGCACTCGATACTTTCAGCTTCGATGGGTCGCGCTTCATCGGGCGCGCGGAGCCAACCCCGGCACCGCTCGGGCCTGGCCAGTCGCACACGCCCTGGCACGGCCAACTGCTCGACGGCGGCGATGTCGTGATGGGTGGCGCCTCGGACCGACCCCAGCTCGTCTACGCCTGGGCCGACTGGTGTGATCAGGCCTGCTACCGACCAGAAGTCATCGAGGCGCTGCTCGACATGCAGCGAAGCTACGGTGAGCGCGTCGACGTGCTCGCGGTCGGGGTGTGCTCGCGCGACGGCGCCCGTGACGTGGTCGAGCGAGAGGGTCTGGGTGAGCTCCGGGTGGCGATCGACGACGGGTGTCAGGTCCTCGCGCTATGGGGTAGAACCGGCGTTCCGCTCCTGCTCTTGTACGACGCTGAGGGCCGGCTGGCGCAGACCTGGGGACCCAGCGAGGCCGATCCGTTCCCGACTCGCGAGGCCCTTGAGGCCGCAGTGCTGGCGCTTCTGGCCGACCAGCCGTAGCAGGAGGCACGCAATTCCGGAGACATGCGTGCTCACATGACACCCCCTTGCCGGCATTAGCGGGCGAGTTGAGCCCGTGAATTGCTCCTTGGCGGGGTCTTAATACCGCGCCGGTGAACGCAGGCCGGTACGGTGCCCGCCCCCCATTCCGCACGTCGGCGACGATCTCCGCACTTCGGCGACGATCCCGGATCTTGCCGGCGGTTCGAGCGACGGCACCGAGGGGTGATCGCCCCGACCGTCGACTGGGTAGTGCATCAGTTTCACGGGCCTAGGACGAGAACGGCAGGAACGCCAACGAGGAGGTAGGTGACGCCGGCACCAACTACAAGCAGGTACCTACGGCGTGCACGCTCAACCGTTTTCATCCGGGTCGGCGCCGACCGTTGCTCGGAACATCGCTCGATGTTCGGTGGGTGTGTAGAAGAGCGTCGTAGGTCCGACCTCCGCGCGCGGACGCCACCACCCATGGGCGTTTCGATGAGCCTCGTAGAAGCGTGTCTGCGCCACCAAGAACGCTATTCCCAGCAGCAGCCAACCGACGAGATAGGCACCCACGGTGGCAGGCTATCACCGTAATGACCAGGCTCTAGTCCAGCAGCGCCGCGACCACCCCACAGATCCACATCTGGTCCTGCGAGGAGATCGCAGACCTGCTCGACTAGCTAGGATGGCCGCCGTGGGGAAGGCACAGAACGCGTATGCGGCCCTCTTGCGCGACCACCTTGCGCCGGCCCTGCGCTCTCTCGGATTCCGAGGCAGTCGCGGCGCCTATACGCTCCCGCATCCCGACTACTGGGTCCGCATCGGAGTGCAAAGCTCGGCGTGGAATAGCAGCGAGGAGGTCAAATTCACCCTGAACCTCACAGCGATGCCCAAAGCGGGGTGGGAGCGACTTCGTCGAGCGTTTCCTTCCTTCCCCGAACAGCCAGAAGCGAACGGGTTCTACAACTCGCCGGCTCTGGGAGATAGCCGGGACTTGTGGCAGAGTCGAATCGGGGGGTTGCTCCCGCCAAAGACCGACCGGTGGTGGACACTCCGACCGGATTCGGACCTCAGCGCCGTGGCTGCCGACGTTATGAGCGCCGTCCTTGAGGGTGCGCTTCCAGCCATCACGCGCGAGACAGGTGTGGTCTTCGCTTCGTAGCCACCCGCCCAAACTGATGCACTACCGTCGACTGGTTCGGGTGGACCAGAAGGACCTCCTTCTGATCGGCACAAGAGCGGCGCCGGGCGAGCACGAACCGGATGGTCTTCGGGGGCTCCCATTTAGGTCCGGGTCGGCGCGGGCCGGCGCCGAGCCAGAGCGGCGACAGCGGCGACGGTAACGTGCACGCGACCCCGGCCGACCCAGAAGGTCGAGTAGGGATGGCGGATGATCGTCATTCAGGCCGAAAAGGCCTTGTCGAGAGCGCCTGGCCGAGTCTTCAACCAGGCCGCTTGGAGGGCGCTTACTGCTGCTACGCTGTCGGGATGGCGGGGAGCACGCCCAACGAGAAGAGCGCCGAGGCCGCAGTAGCCGCCCTCTCGGCCGAGCTGTCCATGGCCACCGACTACCTCGATCGCATTGACCAGAAGGCGACCTTCGTTGGCATCCGCTTCAACAGCCCGTGGTTCAAGCACGTGGTGCAGGTTTCGGCCGCCAGCCCCGACGCGGCCGCGTCGGCTGAGCTGACCGCCGCGCTGCACGACCCCAACATGCGCTAGGTCGACTGGTTCGATCGGGTCATCATCCTGGCCTTGCCGTTCAGCTGACCGTCCCCCATCGGCGGGCCAATGTTTGGCCACAATCTTGCGCCGAACACCCCCCGCCGACCCAGCGCGCGTTTACCTCTTGTGTACCTCTTCAACCCTTCTTGTTGACGATTTTTGAGCACGAATTGAGCGATGACCCAGCGCACCTAGCTCGTCATTCCTCCAACCACCCGGAAGATGGGTGGCATGG
The DNA here is from genome assembly GCA_046715765.1 of Candidatus Limnocylindria bacterium. Classification (GTDB taxonomy): domain Bacteria; phylum Chloroflexota; class Limnocylindria; order QHBO01; family QHBO01; genus JBKJYH01. Next base: position 957 of record JBKJYH010000133.1, on the reverse strand, counting down.
CGCACACCAACATCTCAGACCCGAGCGTGGCGAGCGTTGTCACTGCGCGCGGCATCGAGCCCGTCCTCGCCGCGTGGGTCTTCTGTCGGCGATGCGGGCATGTCTGGAAGACGCGCGCCCACCGCGGCCCACCGCGCTGCAGCCAATGTGAGGCGAGAGTCCGCGCAGCGGCGCGGTCCGCCGGCGGCGCAGCACGAACCGGGAGCAGGCAGCCGGAGGGTGGGCAGTGAGGCCCATCGGCCGTCACCCCTCCTCAGTCGCCGTCCGCCGCCTGGAGGCCGCCCGCCTGCTCCATTCGCTGCCGCCCGGCTCGATCAGCCTGCTGCTTACCGATCCCCCCTACGACACCGTCAGCCGCGGCGGCGGCCAGTACCTGCGGCGCTGGTTCCGCGGCTCGCTGAGCTGGCCACAGATCGGCCGGCTTCTGGGCCTCGCCCGGCGGCGCCTGGCCAGCGACGGCTGCGCCATGGTGCTGACCAATGAGGCCGGGCTGCCCGCTGCCCAGGCCGCACTGCACGCCGCCGGCTTTGCGCGCCAGCGGCTGGTGGTGTGGAACAAGCAGCAGCCGGGCTTGGGTAGTGGCCTGCGCCACCAGGTCGAATACGTGGTCGTCGGCCTGCAGCCGGGCTCGCGGACGCTGGCCGGGCGCAATCTGGTGTCGGTGCCCGGCGTGCCCTCGCGGTTGGCCGGCCGCTACCCGACCCAGAAGCCGATCGAGCTGGGCCGCCAACTGGCGGCCATCGCCGGCATCCGACGCGGTGAGCTGGTGGTCGATCCGTTCTGCGGCTCGGGCGCACTGCTGGTCGGTGCTGCCCAGGCTGGCGCTCGCGTGGTGGGCGGCGACATCTCGGCCCGCGCGGTGGCCCTCGCCAGCCGGCGCCTGACGGCGTTGACTGCCCCTCGGTCGCCCGCCCCCGCACCCCGCCCGCCACCCCCTGGCCCGCGACAGATTATCCG
>JBKJYH010000132.1:0-3025 GCA_046715765.1 Candidatus Limnocylindria bacterium | reverse complement strand
TGGGGGGTGGCGGGGGTGTTGTTTATAGACCCGTCGGGGGTTGCGCCGGCCGGCGGCGCCCCCCCCCCCCCCCCCCCACGCCCGCAAGACGTCTTCCCGATACTGCCGGCAACCGGAGTAGCTGCTGAACCCCGAGGTGACGAACACGAGTGCGTGTCGCACACCGTCCTCCCGCATCCGCGCCACGGTGTCGGTGAGCAACGGATGCCAGTTGCGGTTGCCGAAGTAGATGGGCAGCGCCAATCCGTGTTCGCGCAGTTCCCGCTCGAGCGCGGCGATCAGCGCCCGGTTCTGCGCATTGATCGGACTCACGCCCCCGAAGTGCAGATAGTGCTGCGCAACTTCGTCCACGCGCCCCGGCGGCACGGGCCGTCCGCGCAACACATTGTCGAGAAACGGGCGGACGTCGTCCGGCCCCTCAGGGCCCCCGAAAGCGAGGACGAGCAGGGCGTCGTAGGAGCGGACCGCGTCGTCGAATCGGGGAGAGTCACGTGTCGGCGCACCCGCGATGGTCATACCAAGAAGCTATCGGACAATTCCGTCCGCAGGTAAGTCGGGAAACTACTCAGCCGCAGTCCGTAGAACTACGGAGCACGGGTGGCGTCACAGACGCGGCTTCGTGCCGCTCGCTCTCGGCGACTCGGCGCGTGATGACGTGGGGAGACACCGGGCGTGGCCCGGCGCGCTCCTCCCGGTGGCGATGGTGCGGCGCGGAGGATTCAGTTGTGCGCCATGGCGCTGGCTCCAGCGGACAGCACCGTGTGCACGCCGATGGTCCTAGCGTCCCTAACCGTCCCTACTTGGAACCGGCTGAGGGACTGGCTCGCGAGCACGAAGGGGTTGGAAATGCCCGTCGTATCATGCACAGTCCCGATCCTCTGAGAGATCACGCACGACCGACGAGGCCGCCTTGAGCGCACTCTGAGCTCCGAGTCGGCGGTCCGGAGCATTCGCCGCCGGACTCGCACAGGGATTGGCACTACGCATGGAGGCAAGTCACTTGGCCGATGGTCCGCCGCCTACCAATACATTGCCGCTGCCGTCACGCTCGTCGGGCACCCTGCTGCGCTGCGACTCCGATCTCGTTGGCGTGCTCGTCGCGAAAGACCACCGTCGCCTGATTGCCATCCGCCCCGTCGCCGTGGGCACGCGACTCTTCGCGATCACGGGTCGCGAGAGACCGCTACCCACGCGGTTTTCGGTGCAGGTAGGACCTTCGTTGCACCTCGACCCGGACTGCGTCCCCGACGAGCTCGACCTCGTGAGGCGCTACTTCTGGCGGTACCTGGATCACCACTGCGACCCCACGACCGTCATTCGAGACCGCGAGGTGTTCGCCGTCCGCGACATCGCCGAGGGGGACGGGGTGACGTTCAACTACAACACCACCGAGCACGACATGGCGGCACCATTCCAATGCCACTGTGGGAGCGTACGCTGTGTGGGCATGGTTCGCGGCGCCAGGCACCTGACGCCCGCGCAGCGCGCTCGAGTGGCCCATTGGCTTCCTGATCACCTGCGCTGAGCGCGCCACGCGCTCCACGTTGGGCGGCGCGGCTCACGGAGGTTGACGGCACGTTGGACGCTGGCTACCGTCCGGGTGTGCGCGACAGGGCGCACCCGATCCGCGGGCAGGGACGATCCCACCTGGGTAGCACCGAAGGCACCCCGACATCACCTCTCTTCCAGCCCATCGACGGCGGATCGCGGGCGACACGAAGGAGGCATGATGTCCCGCGCATTGCCCGAACGGGCCAATCTCGAGTTCCTCACCAAGCAGGCGAAGGACTTCATGAGGGACGCGAAGGCGGGCGACGCCACCGCACTCGAACGACTCCGTGCCGGGGGGCCGGTCGGCGCGTCCGACCAACCGAAGCTCGCGGATTGCCAGCACGCCTTGGCGCGCGAGTACGGGTTCGCGAGTTGGCCGAAACTGAAAGCCCATGTCGAATCGCTCAGGACGACCGATCCGATCGAGTCACTGGCGGCCGCGCTCAAGTCCGGCAAGCTCGCGGCGGTCAGCGAGGTGCTGGCGCGGTTCCCCTCGCTCGAGTCGCGGCTCGATGAGCCGGTGCCGGGCGGTGCCTTTGGCGCCACGCCGCTGATCATCGCCGTTCAGCGCGCCGACCGCGAGTTGGTGGACCTGCTGCTCGCTGCAGGCGCCGACATCGATCAACGTAGTCACTGGTGGGCCGGCGGCTTTCACGTGTTGGAAGACGACCACGGCCTGGCGGACTTCCTGATCGCGCGCGGGGCCACGCTCGACGCCAAGTCGGCGGCGAAGCTGGGTCGGCTCGAGGACCTCCGGGCGATCGTGGCCGCCGACCCGTCAGCCGTGCACCAGCGAGGCGGCGACGGCCAGACGCCGTTACACGTGGCACCGACCGTGGCGGTGGCCGAATTCCTGCTCGATCACGGCGCCGACATCGACGCACGCGACGTGGATCACGAGTCCACGCCGGCCCAGTACCTGGTGCGTTCGAACGCCGACGTGGCGAGGTTCCTGGTCGCGCGCGGGGCGCAGGCCGACATCCTGATGGCGGCCGCGCTGGGCGATCTGGAGCGCGTGCGCGGCTTTCTCGACACCGATCCGGCGTCCATTCGGACCACGGTGTCCGAAACGTACTTCCCCAAGCGCGATGCGCGCGCCGGCGGCTGCATCTACATCTGGACCCTCGGGCAGGCGAAGACCGCACACACCGTCGCGCGTGAGTTCGGCCACGAGGACGTGTTCGAGCTGCTCATGCAGCGCAGTCCCGACGCGCTGAAGCTGGTGCTGGCGTGCGAGCTCGGAGACGAGGCGACGTTCGCAGCGATGCTCGAGGCCCGGCCTGATCTGGCCCGGGCATTGGGAGAGGACGAGTTACGCAAGCTGCCGCTCGCGGCCCAGAACGACAACGTGCAAGCGGTGCGGCGCATGCTGGCGGCGGGCTGGCCGCCGGATACGACCGGGCAACACGGCGCCACGGCGCTGCACTGGGCCGGTTTCCACGGCAATGCAGCCATCGCGCGCGAAGTGTTGAAG
>JBKJYH010000131.1:0-3638 GCA_046715765.1 Candidatus Limnocylindria bacterium | reverse complement strand
TGGGCGCCAGCCATGACTTCGCCGACGTGCCGAACTCCAACGTGTTCCATGCCGACATCAGCGCATTGGCCGCGAGTGGGGTAACCACCGGCTGTGGCGGTGGCAACTACTGTCCATCCGCCTTCGTCACCCGAGAGCAGATGGCTGCGTTCATGAACCGGCTGGGTGCCCTGGCAGTGGGCAAGGTCCCGGTGGTCAACGCGGATCGGCTCGACGGACTCGACTCCAGCGCCTTCCTGCAGGGCAGCGTCGAGCGATACAAGTTCAGCGAGGCCGTGGCCCGCACCCTGGACAGCACCGGCCTCGTCGGCCAGTACACCTCGATCGCGATGGGAACCGACGGCAACCCGGTGATCAGCTACTTCGACGCCACCAATGACGACCTGAAGCTGTTCGCCTGCGCGGTGCCATCGTGCGCCTCCGGCATCGTGCGCACCCCCGACAGCACCGGCTTCGTCGGCCCGTACACCTCGATCGCCATCGGGGCCGACGGCAACCCGGTGATCAGCTACTTCGACCTCACCAATCTCGACCTGAAACTGTATGCCTGCGCGGACCCGACCTGCTCTTCCGGCACGGCCCGCACCCCCGACAGCACCGGTGACGTCGGCTCCTTCACCTCGGTCGCCATCGGGCTCGACGGCAACCCGGTGATCAGTTACTTCGACAACACCAATGACGACCTGAAACTGTTCGCCTGCGCGAATCCGACCTGCAGTTCGGGCACGCCCGGCACCCCCGACAGCACCGGCTCCGTAGGCCAGTACACCTCGATCGCGATCGGGGACGACGGTAACCCGCTGATCAGTTACCTCGACTTCACCAATTTTGACCTGAAGGCATATGCCTGCGCGGACCCGACCTGCAGCTCGGGCACGCCCCGCACCCTGGACAGCATCGGCAGTGTCGGATACCACACCGACGTCGCGATCGGGGCCGACGGCAACCCGGTGATCAGCTACTGGGACGGTACCAACGCCGACCTCAAGCTGTACGCCTGTGCGAACCCGACCTGCAGCTCGGGCTCGGCCCGCACCCTGGACAGCACCGCCAACGTCGGCTACAACACCTCGATCGCGATCGGGGACGACGGCAACCCGATCATCAGCCACTGGGACAACACCAACACCAACTTGATGGCATATGCGTGCGCGGATCCGACCTGTGCGTCGGGCACGGCCCGGACCCTGGACAGCGCGGGGAGCGTTGGCGCGTACACCTCGATCGCGATCGGGGCCGATGGCAACCCGGTGATCAGCTACCAGGACGCCACCAATGCCGACTTGAAGGTCCTGATCCTGCCCTCGGACAGCGTGGGGGTGCCAGGCTGAGCGGACGGGGCCGTTGACGCCCCCGCGAACAGGGTGGCGTAGCCAAGGTGCACCATAGGGCAGACGGCTGGATTGGGTACGGCCTGCGGACTTGCCCCGCATATCGCCGAGCCGCGCTACCCTCTCGGGATGAAGGTCGCGCTGCTGGCCGGCGGTACCGGAGGCGCCAAGCTGGCGCTCGGCTTCCAGCGGGCGCTGCCGCCCGGCGACCTGAGCGTCATCGTCAACGTGGCCGACGACCTGGAGCGCTTCGGCCTACTGGTCTGCCCCGACATCGACAGCGTCCTCTACACCCTGGCCGGGCTGATCGACCCGATCCGTGGCTGGGGCGTGGCCGGCGACACCGATACGGCACTGCGCCTACTGGCCCGATATGGCGAGGAGGACTGGTTCTGGGTGGGCGACGCGGACCTCGCGACCCACGTCCATCGGACCCACCTGCTCCGGGACGGTCACACCCTGACCGAGGCGTGCGATCAGATGCGCCTTGCCCTGGGCGTGCCGAGCCGCTTGTTGCCGGCCACCGACGCACCCGTGCGCACCATGGTCGGCACCGATGTCGGCGAGCTCGAATTCCAGCGCTACTTCGTCGAGCGTCGGCAGCAGGACACGGTGCGCCGGATCCGCTTCGCCGGAATCGAGGACGCGCTCCCCACGCCGTCAGTCCTCGTCGTGCTGCACGAAGCCGACCTGATCGTGATCGCCCCGTCGAACCCGATCGTGAGCATCGGTCCGATCCTTGCCCTGCCGGGCCTGCGCGAGGCGGTCGTCGCTGCATCGGCTCCGGTGATTGCGGTCAGCCCGATCATCGCCGGCCGCGCGTTGAAGGGCCCCGCCGACCGGATGCTGGCCGACCTCGGCCACGAAGTGAGCGCGTTGGGCGTGGCGCGACTGTACGCGGGGCTGGTGGATCGGTTCGTGCTCGATACCGATGACGCGGCGCTCGCCCCCGCGGTCGCCGCGCTCGGCATGACGGCTACGGTCCTGCCCACCGTGATGCGCAGCGACGAGGACCGCGAGGCCCTGGCCCGTGCGCTGATGGCCGCGGCATGACCACCCGGATCGTGGTTCCGCACCGAGGCCTGGTGGCGGCCAAGACCAGGCTGGCATCGGTGCTCGAGCCCACCGAGCGGGAGGCCCTGGCACGTCGGCTGTTGCAGCGGGTGCTGCGCGTGGCCACCGCCACCTGCGACGACGTGGTGGTCATCTCCCCCGACGCCCTGCTGGCCGAGGTGGTCGAGGCCGCCGGCGCACGCCTCTCCGTCCAACGCGGGATGGGCCTCAACCACGGCCTGGCCCAGGCCCGTCGCGAGGCGTTGGCCGAGCGCGTGACCACGCTGCTGGTGCTCCACGGCGACCTGCCCAACCTTTCCACCGATGACGTGGCCGCGCTGCGTGACGCCACCATCGGCGGGTCCGGGGTGGCAGTCGCCCCGGATCGGGCCGAGACGGGAACCAACGGGCTGGCGCTCCACCCACCCGATGCCATCGGCTTTCACTTCGGAGTCGGCAGCCTCGCCGCCCACCTGGCCGATGCCCGTCAACGCGGCCTGGAACCGTCGGTCGTGCAACGACCGGGTCTCGCCTTCGATCTCGACACGCCCGATGACCTCGCCCGCTGGCTGCGCCTGGGGGACGCGGCGTGATCTCGCTGGTTGCGCTCGACGGAATCCCTGAGGTGCAGCCCGCTGACGATCTGGCCGGATTCATCGGTGCCGCATTGGCGGCAGCCAGCATTGAGCTGACCGATGCCGACCTGCTGGTGGTCACCCAGAAGGTGGTCAGCAAGGCCGAGGGGCGGGTGGTGGTCCTCGCATCGGTCGAGCCACGGCCCGAGGCGGTGGCGTGGGCCGAGCGCTGGGGACGCGACCCGCGCCAGGTGGAGCTGGTCCTGCGCGAGAGCGCCGAGGTGGTGCGATGGGCCGCGGGCGGGCTGATCATCTCGCGCACGCGCCACGGCTTGGTGTGTGCCAATGCAGGAGTGGACATGTCGAACGTTGGTGCCGACGGGTCCGCCACGCTCTTGCCGGAGGACCCCGACGCATCCGCCCGCGCGCTGCGCACCCGCTTGGGCGAGCTTACCGGGGCGACGCCGGGGATCGTGATCAGCGATTCGTTCGGCCGGCCGTGGCGCAACGGGATCGTCAACGTGGCGATCGGCTGCGCCGGGCTGGAGCCGCTGATCGACCTGCGCGGCACGCCCGATGCCGACGGGCGGGTCATGAACGCCACCGTGATTGCCGTCGCGGATGAGCTGGCATCGGCCGCGGACCTTGCCGGAGGCAAGGCGGCGCGCCGGCCGGTGGT
>JBKJYH010000130.1:0-9399 GCA_046715765.1 Candidatus Limnocylindria bacterium | reverse complement strand
GCCCGACGTCCATGTACTCGATGAAGCGCAGCACCCGCCCGGTCCCGCGGAATCGGCGGGCCATGGGCAGGATGGCGTGCTCGTTCCAGCCGCGCTTGACCACCATGTTGACCTTGATCGGTCCCAGCCCGGCCGCCTCGGCGGCGTCAATCCCCCGCAGCACCGCCGCCACCGGGACTCCGGCGTCGTTCATCCGGCCGAAGGTGGCGTCGTCATCGGCATCCAGGCTGATGGTGACCCGCCCCAGGCCCGCGTCGCGCAGTCGCTGGGCCTGGTCGGCGAGCAGCACCCCGTTGGTGGTTAGGGTCAGGTCGCGCACCCCCGGCAGGCGCGCCAGCATCGCCACCAGCAGGTGCAGCTCGCGGCGGACCAGTGGCTCGCCCCCGGTCAGGCGCACCTTCTCGACCCCCAGCCCGGTGAAGATCCCGGTCAGCCGGGTGATCTCCTCGAAGGTGAGCAGCTCGGCACGCGGCAGGAAGGCATGGTCGCGCCCGAAGACCTCGCGCGGCATGCAGTACACGCAGCGAAAGTTGCATCGGTCGGTGACGCTGATGCGCAGGTCGCGCAGCGGACGCCCCAGTGTGTCGCGGGGCAGGACCGGCAGCTCGATGCCTGGCATCAGGCCGGCACCAGCGCATCCAGCAGGTCCGGCAGCCCCGCAAGATCATCCAGCTCTCCGGCGCGCGGGAGCTCGCTTTGCTCGCCTTCACGGTTGATCCAGACGCATCGCAACCCGAGCTGGACGCACGGCTCGACGTCGTGGAAGAGCGACGCCGCCACGTGGACATGGGTCGCCCGGTCCGCGCCGGTGCGGCGGAAGAAGGTCTCCCAGTGACCCACGGCCGGCTTGTAGGAGCCGATCTCCGACGCGACCACCGTTTCGTCCACTGGCACCCCGATTGCCTCGAGCGAGGCGGCGAGCAAGTCACGATCCGTGTTCGAAAGGATCGCCAGCTGCCATCCGCGCTGCCGGAGCGCGGTCAGGGCCGCCGGCACCTCGGGGAAGACGGGCCAGTCGCGGAGCGACTCGGCGAGGCTGTCACGGCGGCCTGCCGGCAGCGGCAGGTGGTCGCCGGCGGCGAGCCGGCGAAGGACCTCGGCCTGCACGCGCCGGTAGCTCATCGGCTCACCCGCCTGGACCGCGGGTTCGAGCCGGTGATAGGTGCGAAGCAGCGCGTCGGCATCGGCCGCCGGCCAGAGCGAGGCGAGGGTGGCGCGGATGCCGCCCATCCAGTCGACCAAGGTCCCGTAGCAGTCAAAGGTCGCCCACCGCTCGGTCATCGGCCCGAGTGTATGGCCTGAGGCGTGGCAGCATGTGCGGCGTGACCTTCGATACCGCCGCGCTCCTCGCCTCCCTGCGCAGCGCCGTCGGTCCCGACCACCTGCTGACCGATGCGGACCTTCGGGCCGGCCACGAGACCGATTGGACCGGCCGATGGACCGGCCGCGCGCTGGCGGTCGTCCGGCCGGGCTCGACCGATGAGGTCGGCGCGGTGGTGTTGGCGTGTGCCGCGGCCGGGGTGGCGCTGATCCCCCAGGGGGGCAATAGCGGGCTGGTCGGCGGATCGGTGCCGCGCGCGGTGCTGGACCGGCCGCAGGTGGTGGTGTCGACCCGCCGGTTGATCGGGGTGGAGGCCTTGGACGAGATCGCCGGCGAGGTGACGGTTGGCGCCGGGCTGGTGCTCGGGACGCTGCAGGCGCGGCTCGCGCCGGCCGGCTGGCAGGTGGGCGTCGACCTGGGGGCGCGCGACTCGGCCACCATCGGCGGGATGGTCGCCACCAACGCCGGGGGCCTGCACGTCCTGCGTCACGGGACGATGCGCGCCCAGGCCCTGGGTCTGGAGGCTGTGCTCGCCGACGGGAGCGTGGTGCGGCGGCTGCCCGGGATGGTCAAGGACAACACCGGGCTGCACCTTCCCTCGCTGCTGGCGGGGAGCGAGGGGACGCTGGCGATCATCACCCGCGTGAGGCTGCGCCTCGTCCCGCTCCGGCCGCGGGCGGCGGTGGCGCTGGTGGGAGTCGAGTCCACCGCCGAGGCGGGCGCGCTGCTGGCCGTGCTGCGCCGCTCGCTTGATTCGCTGACCGCCGCGGAGCTCTTCTTCGACGACGGGCTGGAGCTGGTGCTGCGCCACGTCGGCGGCGCGTCGCCGCTGGAACGCCACCACCCCGCGTACCTGCTCGTGGAATGCTCTGCCGAAGCCGATCCGACCGATGCCCTGGCCGCCGCCCTGGGCGATTCCCGGAACGCGGTGATCGCCGCCGACCCCGCGGGCCGAGCGCGCCTGTGGCGGCTGCGCGAGGCGCACACCGAGTCGATCAACGCCGAGGGCATACCGCACAAGCTGGACGTTGCCGTGCCGGTGGACTCCCTCGACGCCTTCGTCCGCGAGTCCCGCGACGCGGTCCAGCGGGCGGCTCCCGGCGCACGCACCTACCTGTACGGGCATCTCGGAGAGGGGAACCTCCACCTGGGGATCATCGGTCCGCCGCCGGAGGATGAGGCGGTGGATGACGCCGTGCTGGGGCTGGCCGTCGCAATGGGTGGCACGATCAGCGCCGAACACGGGGTGGGGATCGCCAAGGTCGCCTGGCTGGACCGAGACCGAGGGCCCGCCGACGTGGCCGCGATGCGCGCCGTCAAGCGCGCGCTCGACCCGGATTGGATGCTCAACCCCGGCGTCCTGCTGCCCTCGCCCACTCCCGGTGATAAGCAGGCGTAATGCTCGTGCACCGATGGGCTTCTGCCCTCGCCCCCTGATCAGCTGAGGTAATCAGCCGACACCGGAACCGGGCGATCGGTGGATGTTGATAGGCCAAGCTTATCAAGCCGCCTGCCGCCTGCCGCCGGGCCGCCTGCCGCCGGCGGCCTGCCGCAGCCCCTAGGGCAGAAAGATCAGCTTCAGCCCCGCGACCAGGAGCACCACCGCCAGCGCACGCCGCAGCCCCGGCACCGGCAGCCGCCTCGAACCCAGCTCCGACCCGATGATCCCCCCCACTGCAACTGCGCCAAGCCACAACGGCAGCGCGTCGGGCAGAGAGCCCACCGACGAGAGGTTACCCGCCAGGCCCGCCATCGAGTTGACCAGGATGAAGGCGGCCGAGCTGCCGGCCGCGAAGCGGGTCCCGGCCCAGCCTGCGACCAGCAGCAGCGGGGTGAGGAAGATGCCACCGCCCGTGCCGGTCAACCCGGCCAGCAGCCCGATCCCGACGCCCACCACCAACGCGGCGGGCCACGGCGCGCGCAGCGGCGACTCCTCGGCCGCGCGGGAGGCGGTCATCCCGAAACGGCCCGCGGCCAGGATCAGGACGACCCCGACCAGCGGCCGGTACACCTCGGCCGGCAGGGTCAGCCCGCCGCCGATGAAGGCAGCCGGCACGGATCCGGCCACGAAGGGCAGCAGCGCCATCGGGCGGAGGTAGCCCGCCCGGGCGAAACGCAGGGTCACGATCCCCGCGACCAGGACGTTGAGCACCAGGGCGGTGGGACGCATCACCTCCGGCGCGACGCCGGTCAGCGCCATCGCCGCCAGGTAGGCCGATGCCCCGGCATGGCCCACCGAGCCATACAGCGCGGCCGCCGCGAGGAAGAGGACGGCCAGCAGCCATGGATCTGGCATCGGTCAGGGGCGCTCGAGCGCCTGGGCGGCCTCCACGAAGAGGGTGCCCATCGCCCGCGCGGCGGTCGGGAAGGCGTGGATCGTGTCCGCCAGGACGACGAGCGGGGTGCCCAGCTTGACTGCCAGCACCGCCTCGTGGATCAGCTCCGAGGCGGCGGGCCCGGCCACGAAAGCTCCCACCAGCGTCTGCGCCGCGCGGTCGACGACGATGGTGACATGCCCCTCGGCCTCCGCCGTGAAGCCCTTCGCCGTCTGGGCCAGGTCGACGCTGAACTCGACCGCGTCGATGCCGCGGCGTTGCGCCTCCTCGACCAGCAGGCCAACCGAGGCGATCTCCGGATCGGTGTACAGCGCGCGCGGGATGGCCCGATGGTCGGGCCGAACATCCTCGCCCAGCGCGATGCGTGCCGCCAGGTCGCCCTGGTAGTGGCTGACATGGGTGTGCATCTCCGGTCCGGCGGGGTCGCCGGCGACGTACACGCCCTCCGCGATCCGAAGCTGGGGATCCGGGGAGACGCGCCCGCTCGAGACATCCACCCCGACGCTCTCGAGCCCCAACCCGGCCAGCGGGAAGGTCCGGCCGATGGCCAGCAGCACCGCGTGACCCGCCACCGTCGTGCCATCCGAGAGCGTCACCCGGTGTGCTCCGCCTGCACCGGCCCCTGCACCGGCCCCGGCCTCGGCGGAGACGGCCCGCACGCCCAGCCGGACGATCACCCCGTCGCGGGCAAAGGCGCGGGCCAGGGCCTCGGAGCTGCGCGGGTGGTCACGGTGGTGGATGCGCGGCCCCGAATGCACGATGGTCACCGGCACGCCGTACCGCGCGTAGGCCTGCGCCAGTTCCAGCCCGGTCGGCCCGCCGCCCAGGATCAGCAGGCTCGCCGGCAGCGTCCGCGCCGAGGTTGCCTCGCGGTTGGTCCAGACCGGAACGGCGTCCAGGCCGGGCAGGTCGGGGACCAGGCTCTGCGAGCCGATGGCCACGATGACCGCACCGGCCTCGAGCTGATGCTCAGCCTCCTCGTGGGTCACCACCACCCGGCCGGGGCCGTCCAGGCGGGCCAGGCCGCGGATCGGGAGCGCGCCGGTGGCGCGCAATCGGTCCAGGTGCCCGGAGTCATCGGGGTAGTCACGCTCGACCCGGTTGATGTTCCAGTCGCGCCGAGCCGAGGCCTTCTCCCACGGATAGTCGCCGCCGGCGGCGTGCACCGCCGCCGAGTGGAGCAGCGACTTGGACGGCACGCAGGCGAAGAACGGGCATGCCCCGCCGAACAGGTCGCGGTCGATGATCGCCACCGACGCTCCCTTGCGGCGCCCCGCGTTGGCCGCGGCCTCGCCGGCCGGGCCGGCACCGATCACCACCAGGTCGTACGCGGTCACCCGCGGATGATAGGGGCGCTCAGTAGCTGATGACCCGATCCGCCTCGAAGGCGAGTTCCACCAGGCGGTCAGGCGGGGCGAATTCGATCGGCCGCCCCGCGATCGCATCGGGCGTCAACTCACGGGCCTTGCTGGACATGCCCGAGGCGTAGAACCGGGCACCCCCGCCCACCAGCGCCTCGTAGTGCTCACGCAGGCTGCCGGTCCCGATCCCGTGGAGTGCGTCGAGGGTGGCGTCCCGCAGCAGGGCGACAGCATCCCCGGCCAGGAAGAGGTCGACCTGGTGCCCCTTGGCCAGCGCTGAGCGCGCGACCAGGAAGGCGAGGGCGGCGCGGGTGGGATTCTCGGGTCCGGTCGCGAGATGAATCAGGAGTCTGGTCATGACCGCAGGATAGCCGCCTCGACCTCGGTTCCGCTGGTCCAGACGCGCTCGGCGCGCACCCCGCCGAGGCGCAGCGCTAAGGCACCTTCGTGCTCGGTGTCCCAGCCGACCAGGTCCGCCGCAGCACCGGGCCGCAGGGTTCCGACTTCGCCGGCAAGCCCAAGCGCCGCCGCACCGCCGGCCGTTGCCGCGGTCACCGCCTCGCCGACGGACATGCCGAGCAGGGTGGCACCCAGCCCGATCACCAGCGGCATGGCGCCCCACCTCCCGAAAGTGCCGGCGTTGGCATCCGAGGCCAGCGCGACGGTCACACCCGCGTCCAACAGGGCGCGGGCCGGCGGCAGCCGGTCGCGCAGGACCAGCGCCGGTCCTGGCAGGAGCGTGGCGACCGTCGGTGAACCGGCCAGCGCCCGGACCCCTGCCTCGTCCAACTGCTCGAGATGGTCGACGCTGGCCGCGCCCAGCCGTACGCCCAGCTCCGTGGCTCCGCTACGGGTCAGCTGGTCGGCGTGGAGCCGGATCGCCAGCCCCAGGTCGCGTGCCGCCACCAGGATCCGCTCGGTATCGGCCAGCGAAAAGAAGCCGCGGTCGCAGAACACGTCACAGCCGTCGGCCAGCCCCTCGGCCACCACGGCGGGGAGCATCTCGTCCACGATCAGCTCCACGTACTCGGCCGTGGAGCGCGCCTCGGCCGGCAGCGCGTGAGCGCCCAGGAAGGTGCGGACCACGCGCAGGGGCAGGCGCGCCGCGACCCGGCCCAGGATCCGCAGCGCGCGCAGCTCTTCGACCAGGCTGAGGCCGTAGCCGGACTTGCACTCGATGGTGGTGGTGCCTCCCGCCAGCGACGCCCGGAGCCGCCCTTCGACCAGCGCTTCGAGGGCCTCCTCTGACGCCGCCCGCGTGGCTGCCCCGCTGCGAAGGATGCCGCCGCCGTCGTATGGGGCGCCGGCCAGCCGGGCAGCGGCCTCATCGGATCGGTCCCCGCCGAAGACCGGGTGGGTGTGTGCATCCACCAGCCCCGGGGTCACCAGCGCGGTCCCCAGGCTGATGACCGCGTCGGCAGGGGGAGCGTCACCCGCGAAACCGACCGCCGCGACCCGGCCCTCGACGATGGTGACCGCCCACGGCAGCTGGCCGCCATACGGCGTCGGGGTGAGGAGCCGTCCTCCGCCGGTCAGGCGCAGGGTGGTGGCGGAGATCGGGCTCACGCGGTCGCCGCCTCGAGCGCGGGCGGTGTCGAACCTCGCCGCCGAGAGGTGGCCAGGATCAGCCCGGCCAGGATCGCCCCGGCGCCGAGCAGTTGGAACTCGGACGGGGCCTCGCCCAGCAGCAGCATGGCGAAGATCACCGAACCCACCGGCTGGAGGGTGAGGATCACGCTGGCCAACGCCGCCGGCAGGCGCGGCAGCGAGATGGTGATCAGCAGCCAGCCCATCACCTGGGAGCTGATCGCCAGCAGCACCAGCCAGCCGTGCGCCGGCCACGACGGCACCAGGTTCACCTCGCCGAGCGGCAGCCCGATCATGGCCGAACCGATCGCCCCGGCGAGGGTCACGTCGAACAGGACCCCGGCGGGGCCGCGCAGGTCGGCGCTGCCATGGCGCAGGAGCAGGAGCGAGCCCGCGTACGCCAGCCCGGTCACTAGGCCCAGGACCACGCCGAGGCCGGGATCGCGCCCGTACGCGCCTGAGCCGAGGGCGCCCGAGATCAGGACCACCCCGCCCAGGACCAGTGGCAGCGCCAGCAGCGTCCGAGTGGCCGGTCGTTCACCGAGCAGGAGCCAGGCCAGCACCGCCACGAACACGACCTGGGTGTTGCCGAGGACGGTCGCCAGCCCCGCTCCCACCAGGCCGATGGTGTGGTGCCAGGCCACCAGGTCCACCGCCAGCAGCAGGCCCGACCCGATCGCCACCATCCGCAGCACTCGGCTGCGCGGGCCCAGCGCCCGGTGCTCCATCCAGGCCAGGACCGCCAGGATCGGCAGTGCGTACAGGCAACGGAAGATGGCTGCGGTGGCCGGCGTCACATCGGCCAGCCGGACCAGGATCCCGGAGAAGGTGATGGTCATCGCGCCGAGCATGGCGGTCATTACCGGCCGCTCGGCGAGGAGCATGAGCGGGGTCGGGCGCAGCAGGCGAGCCATGGATGTCACGACGCGCGGAGCGTACCCGAGCACTGCCGACGCGGAATGGGCTTGCCGCCGGTCTGGCCGTGCCACCATGGGGGCCACGTGTCCCAGCTGCCGACCGGAACGGTCACCTTCCTGTTCACCGATATCGAAGGCTCCACCCGCCTGACCCAGGCGCTGGGACCCGATTGGCCCGCGCTCCTCGAGCGCCACTTCGCCCTGCTGCGCCCGGCCGTGGCCGCACACGCAGGCGTGGAGTTCGGCTCCGAGGGCGACGCGCTGTTCGCGGCCTTCGCCAGCGCACCGGCGGCGGTGGCAGCCGCGATCGACGCACAGCGAGCGCTGGCGGCCGAGCCGTGGCCCGATGGCGCGGCGGTGCGCGTTCGGATGGGCCTCCATACCGGCGACGGCGTCGTGGGCGGCGGCAGCTACGTCGGCCTCGACGTGCACCGGGCAGCGCGCATCGCGAACGTCGGGCACGGCGGCGAAGTGCTCGTCTCGGGCACGACCCAGGCCCTGGTGGCCGGGGCGCTGCCGGCCGGCCTGGTCCTGGTCGACCTGGGCGAGCATCGGCTCAAGGACCTGTCGCGGACCGAGCACCTGTGGCGGCTGCTGGCGGACGGGCTGGCGTCTGAGTTTCCGCCGCCGCGCACGCTCAACGCCATCCCCAACAACCTGCCGCTCCAGCTCACCTCGTTCCTCGGTCGCCACCGGGAGGTGGCCGAGGCGCGCGAGCTGCTGGCCGAATCGAGGCTGCTGACCCTGACCGGGCCGGGTGGCACCGGCAAGACCCGCCTCTCGCTCGAGATCGCCGCCAACGAAACGGACCGCTACCCGGACGGGGTCTACTTCGTGCCCCTGAGCTTCATCGGACAGCCGGAACTGGTCATTCCGACCATCGCCCAGGCGGTCGGCGTGGTCGATCCCGGCCGTCAGCCGCTCGACCGGCTGGCCGAGGCGCTCAGCCCCAAGTGCGTCCTGCTCGTACTCGACAACTTCGAACAGGTCATCGATGCAGCTCCGCAGATCGGGGAACTGCTGGCCCGCGCGCCGAAGATCTCGGTACTGGTCAGCAGCCGTTCGCCACTGCGCGTCTATGGCGAGCGCGAGTACCCGGTCCCGCCACTCGGCCTGCCCGATCTGCGCCACCTCCCCGATCTCGTGCAGTTCAGCCAGTTCGAGTCTGTCTCGCTCTTCATCGAGCGAGCCATGGCGGTCCGCCCCGACTTTGCGGTTACGGTCATCAACGCCCCTGCCGTGGCCGAGATCTGCGTCCGACTCGACGGGCTGCCACTGGCCATCGAGCTCGCCGCGGCGCGGCTTCGGGTGCTCACTCCCCAGGCGATCCTCGCGCGCCTCTCCGACCGCCTGACCCTCCTCTCCGGCGGTGCCCGCGACCTGCCGGCTCGGCAGCAGACGCTGCGGGGCGCCATCGCCTGGAGTCATGACCTGCTCCACGACAGCGAGCGCCAGGCGTTCGCCCGGCTCTCGGTCTTCGCCGGCGGCGCGACGCTCGAAGCAATCGAGGAGGTCTGTTTCGAACCGGCGAACCGGACCGAGGCCCTGGACGTGGTCGCCTCACTGGTCAGTGAGAGCCTGGTGAAGCAGGAGGCACCGCCGGATGCGGAGGCCCGCTACCGGATGCTGGAGACGATCCGCGAGTTTGCCACCGAGCAACTGGAGGCCCGTGGCGAAGCGGACCTGCTGAGCGTTCGCCACGCGGCGTGGATACTGGCCCAGGTCGAGCGCATGGCGCCCGACGTGTTCGGACCGCGGCAGCGGGAGATGCTGGACGCCTACGAGCGAGAGCACGACAACCTGCGAGCCGCACTGGCCTGGGCGCTCAAGGCGCAGCAGACCGAGTCGGCGATGCGCATCTTCACCGCCTCGTGGCG
>JBKJYH010000129.1:0-18739 GCA_046715765.1 Candidatus Limnocylindria bacterium | reverse complement strand
ATCCCGATCTTCGCCGAGCCCGATGAGATCCGCCGGCTGGTGATGAGCATGGTGACCGACCCGCAGCGCATCAAGCGCACCGACGCGGGCCGTCCCGAAGTCTGCAACGTGTGCCAGCTGCACCGATTCTTCGGGGCCGACTACCTCCAGATCCAGGAGGGTGAGCGCAGCGCGAGCACCGGCTGCGTGCAGACCAAGCAGTTGCTGGCGGAGCGGATCATCGAGTTCTTCCGGCCGATGCGCGAGCGTCGAGTCGAGCTGGCCGCCAGCCCGGACCAGGTGGAGCAAGTCCTGGCAGCGGGCGTGGCGAAGGTCCGGCCCATCCTGGAGGCGACCATGGACGAGGTTCGCGCCGCCACCGGCCTCGGCCGCCCCAGGCAGGCACACTGATGCAGGAACCCGAGGCCCTGGGCGGGATCGGCTCCCAGGAGCGGCGCTGGCTGGTCATCTTCCTGGTGCTCGGCGCGGCGGTCTTCGGCTTCCTGCTCGCCGAACGGGTGCTGGAGGTGCTCAGCGGCTTCAGCGAGATCATCCTGATCGTGTTCCTGGCCTGGCTGCTGGCATTCGTGATGTCACCCATCGCCCGGGCCTTCCGCCAGGTCCTGCCGGTCTCCCACGCGCTGGCCGCGGTGCTTGCCTACCTGCTGGCCCTGGTGGTGCTCGGGTTCATCCTGTTCTACGCCGGGTCGGCGATCACCCAGCAACTCTCGACGCTCACCGCCGACCTGCCCGAGACCCAGCGTCGCATCCAGCAGACCCTGGCGACCTGGCAGACCAGCCTGGGGCTTGACCGCTTCCAGATCGACCTGGTCAGCCTCTTCGACACGGCCGGATCCCAGGTCGGCAACCTGATCGGTGTCATCTTCGAACAGGCCGAGGCGATCGCCGGAGCGACGGTTGCCACCCTCGGGGCCCTGTCCCTGATCCTGATCCTGTCCCTCTACCTGCTCATGGACAGCGACCGGATCATGGACAAGCTGGCGCGCGCCGTTCCGCGCCGCTATCAGGACGAGCTGCGAATCCTGCAGGTCAGCGTGTCGCGCGCCTTCGGCGGCTTCCTGCGGGCACAGCTGGCGCTGGCCGTGATCATGGCCGCGCTGGTGGCGCTGCTCGGTCCGCTGTTCGGGGTCCCGTACCTGTTCCTGTGGGGCACCCTCGCCGCCCTGGCCATGCTGATCCCGGTCTTCGGGCCGCCGTTGGCGCTCATCCCGCCGATCATCGCAACCTGGATCTACCAGCCCGATTCGTTCTTGTTCGCGACCGTCTTCCTGGTGGTGGCCCAGGGGGTCGTGGTCAGCTGGCTGCAACCCAAGCTGATGCAGGGCGCGCTGGGAATGCATCCCATCCTGGTGCTGGTCGCCCTGCTGGTCGGCGCCCAGGCCGCCGGCGTGTGGGGCGCCCTGTTCGGGATCCCGGTGGTGGCGGTCCTCAACGTCTTCCTCAACCTGTTCGTGTGGAGCGAGGTGCCCAACGCGGCCCTGCCTGCCGCCGAGCAGCTCTCGCACATCGGCGAGGGAACGATGGTCCGGGTGGCGCGGGAGCAGGTCTCCGACGAGACGCATCCGCACATCCACGTCCATCGATCGCTCCGCCCCGACGGTAGCGAAGAGGTCGAGCTGGTGGTGGACCCACCCAGCGGCCCCCCGCCCGAAGCGCCGCCGGCCTAGCCCGCGAGCACCAGCCGGCGCCGTCCATCGGCGGGGCGCACCGCCTCGACAGTCACGCCGAAGACCGAGCGGACCAACGCCTCGCTGAGCACCTGCTCGGGCGGTCCGTCGGCCAGCAGTCGTCCATCGTCGAGGACCACCACCCGCGGGCAGAGCAGCGCCAACCCCAGGTCGTGGACGGTGGCCAGGATCGACAGGCGGCGCTGCCGACGGAGCCGCTCCAGGGTGGCGAGCAGCGCGACCTGGTGGGCCAGGTCCAGGTGGACGGTCGGCTCGTCGAGCAGCAGGAGTGCCGGCTCCTGGGCGAGAGCCATCGCCACCAGCACCCGTTGGCGCTCCCCACCCGACAACTCACCTACCGGTCGGTCGGCCAGTTCGAGCGCGCTCGCCGCGCGCAGCGCCTCGCTCACCGCCCGTTCATCCTCGGCGGTCGAGCCGAACAGGCGAGTGGCATGCGGAGCGCGGCCCATCCCCACCAGTTCCGCCACGCGGAAGCCGGCGGGCAGTTCTGGGTGCTGACTGAGCACGGCCACTCGACGCGCAATCTCGCCGCGCCCCAGCCCGGCAAGGTCGCGACCGTCGAGCTCCACACTGCCCCCGGTCGGGAGAAGGGTTCCGGCCAGGCAGCGCAGCAGGGTCGTCTTGCCACTCCCGTTGCTGCCCAGCAGGGCAACCAGCTCGCCCGGCTCCATGACCAGGTCAACCCCGCGCAGCACCGAGCGGTGCCCCGCGCCGGCCATCGGGTAGCCAGCGCTGAGCGCGGTGGTGCGCAGCAGCGCAGGGTCGGCCGGGCTCAGGCCGACGGCCATGCCGAACCCCCGGAGCGCCGAGACCGGGCCAGCAGCCAGAGCAGGAACGGGGCGCCGATCAGGGCCATCGCAACGCCCACCGGGATGCCGCCTGCCATCCGCACGCCGAGGTCCGCAACGGTCAGCAGCGCGCCGCCGGTCAGCGCGCTGAGCGGCAGCAGGAGCCGATGGTCCGGCCCGCTGGCCAGCCGCACCAGGTGCGGGACGACCAGTCCTACGAAGCCGATAGTCCCCGAGATCGCCACGGCAGCCGATGCCGAGAGGCTGGCCAGCAGCACCAGCTGCAGGCGGGTGCGCCGCACGTCGAGCCCAAGATGGGAGGCCGCTGCGTCGCCGAGCAGGAGCAGGTTGAGGCTGCGCCAGTGCAGCAGCAGGCCGACGAAGCTCAGCCCCAGCAGAGGCCCCGCCACGGCCAGGTCGGTCCACCCTGCACCGGCCAGCGAGCCGAGCAGCCAGGACACCACTGCCCCCAGGGCTCGGCCCGCCCCGAACAGGAGCAGGGCGACCACTGCCGACAGCAGCGACGAGACGGCGTACCCGGTCAGGAGCAGCCCCACCACGGGCGAACCCCCACGCGCCAGGGCGACCACCGCCAGGACGGTCAGGACTCCACCGCCGAAGGCCAGGGCCTGGACCAGCCCGATCCCCAGCCATGCGCTGCCGGCGCCGAGCGCCAGCGCGGGAATCAGGATCGGAGCCACGATCCCCAGCACGGCTCCTAGCGACGCTCCGGCGGCGGTGCCAATCACGTACGGGTCGGCCATCGGGTTGCGCAGCAGCGCCTGGAATACGGCCCCTGCGCTGGCGAGCCCGCCGCCGACCAGCAGTGCGGCCAGGGCACGCGGCAGGCGCAACTCCATCACGATCGTCTCCGCCGCCGCGGACCAGGTTTCGGATATCGGTAGACCTAACAGCCGCCGGGCGAGGATGGCAACCGTCTGCCCCGGGTCGATCCCGACGCTGCCCAGGCCGACCGCTGCGACCAGCGCCACCAGCGCGACCGCCGCCGCTCCCCCCAGCAGCAGCGCGCCGCGGGTCAGCGACGGCCCGAGCGGGATCGGCTGGACGCGAGTCGCGGTCGCCACGTGGCGGGCGCCTCAGTCCCCGAACCGGGCCGGGTGGATGTTGCGCGCCAGTGCTTCGAGGCCGTCCACCACGCGAGGGCCGGGGCGGGTGATCACCGGGTCGTCGAGCATGACCAGGATCCGGCCGGAGATCACCGCGCTCATATCGCCCCAGCCGGCGCGCTGGGCGACGCTGGCCGGGGTGACCGACGGGTCGTATGCGGCGTCGCCGAGCAGGATCAGCTCCGGGTCGGCCACGACCAGCGCCTCGATCTGGATGGCTGTGGATGCCGCGTCGCCAAGGATTGGCTCGCCACCCGCCAGCGAGATGAGCGAGGCCAGGATCGAATCGGCCCCGGCCGTGTAGATCACACCCTCGTACACCCCCACCTCGTAGAAGGTGCGCGGGCGCTCCACCCCGGCGAGGGCGGCGACCACCGCATTCACCCGGGCGCGCATCGCCGCAACCACCTCGGCTGCGCCTTCGGCCAGGTCCAGGGCCCGCCCGACCAGGTCGATCCCGGCGTACAGATCCTCCAGGCTGTCGGGGTAGATGACCAGCACAGCGAACCCCAGGTCGGCCAGTTGGCTGATCACTGCCGAAGGCGTCAGTTCGTTGCCGGCCGCCAGGACCAGGTCCGGATCGGCGGCGACGACCGCCTCGATGTCCACCTGGGCGAAGATCACGACCTCGGGCAGGTCGACCACCTCGGTGGGGTAATCGTCGGCGTCGGTGACCCCCACCAGGCGGTCGCAGGCACCGATCGCGCACACGATCTCGGTGTTCGACGGCGCCAGGCTGACAATCCGCTGCGGCACCGCTGCGAGGGTCACCACCCGACCCGCGTCATCGGTCAATTGGAGCGGACCGGCCGACGGCGACGCGGGCGCGCAGGCGCCGAGGACCAGGAGTACGGTGAGGAGGAGTGGACGGGGACGGGTGCGCAGGCGGGACATGGTGATGCCGATTCCCTTTCTCACGAGGGATGTGACATCGCACACGGGCTGGGCGACCTGGCTCCCACCCGCCGGACGGCGGCGTGGTTACAGTTGCGGGACAGCGCCGGTCTTGCACCGGCTTC
The DNA here is from genome assembly GCA_046715765.1 of Candidatus Limnocylindria bacterium. GTDB lineage: Bacteria > Chloroflexota > Limnocylindria > QHBO01 > QHBO01 > JBKJYH01. Next base: position 14,117 of record JBKJYH010000129.1, on the reverse strand, counting down.
GCCATTTGCCCGCCGGCCTTTCGGCGGCGGCACCCGGGGCGGTCTTCAGTTGGTGGCCCGATCCTAGCAGAGGACCGGCCGCGGAACCCTAGACCGCGGCGCCGACCTCGACGTGCCCGTAGAGGGGCGTCTGGCGAGCGCTGTCGGAGAGCATCGGGTCGAGCATCTTCTGGATGGCAAGCGTGTGCGAACAGCCGCCGGCGGACTCGAACAGGTGGCAGTCGCAATGCCAGTGATCGGACTCCAGGGTGATGACGTGGGTGCTGTTATCACCGGCGAACGTGGCCTCGATGCGGCGGATCCGCACCCGGTCCGGCTCGTGCGCGTAGCGCATTGCCTTCTCGACCTTGCCCATCATGCTCGAGTGCACCTTGCGTCTCCTCCGGGCGCCGGTCCGAGCCGGCGCCGCTATCCGGCGCCCGTCAGTCCGTCGACCTGGCGAGCCGTTCCTTCAACATCGTCAGCAGTGTAACCGGGGTCGGATCGGTCTGGTACAGGATCGCGAGATACACGCTCACCAGGTCGCCGAATGCCACCCCGGTCAGCACCCGGGCGAGGGGTGACGGCCCCTCGGTCCAGACCACGCTGCGGGTGGTGGATCGCTCGCCCAGCAGTTCGTTGACCACCGCGTAGCGGGCGGTGATCCGGCCCGGCTCGTCGGGCTCGCGCAGCTCCACCACGTAGACCGCGTCCGACAGCTCGCGCGGGTTGAGGCTGCCCTCGATCGCGTTGTGGTTGGCCTCGGGCATCGGCTCGGTCATGGCCCAGGCCTTGGCGTTCTCGTTGAACTGTGACTTCCAGCGCCGGGCGACGGCGGCCATCGGCCCCGCGCCGTAGATCACCGGGATGCGCCCGAAGATCGACCAGGCCAACTGCTTGGCCGGGTTGGCATCTGTCTCGACCGATGCGGCGTTGCGTTCCAGCAGCGCCTCGACCGCCTCGACCGCGGGGCCGAGCGGGTCCGGGTCCACCAGCAGGCCTGCCCGCCCCAGCAGCTCGTGGATGAGCCCGATTCCGAAACCGATCGCCGCGCGCGGCTGGCCGGGGGCCTCGTAACGAAGGTAGGGCGTGGCCTCCGCGGTTGCGTCGCTCCCCAGTTGCCCGCCGGTGGCGAGCACGACCAGGGGCAGCCCGCGAGCGCGCGCTGCCGTGACAGCCGAGACCGTCTCCTCGGTCTGGCCGGAGTGGCTGGCGGCGATCACCAGGGTGCGCTGGTTCGCCCAAGCGGGAAGCCCGTAGTCGCGGTGCATGATGAGCGGCACCCGCAGCCGATCTCCGGCCAGCGCCGCAACCAGCTCCGCGCCGATGGCCGAGCCGCCCATGGCCGCGACCAGCACGCGGTCCACGTCGCGGTGGCGCGCCTCGAGCTTGATCCCGGCCGCCACCCGGCGCGCCTGGGCCAGTTGCCGGGGCAGCTCACGAACCCGACCCAGCATGTCCTCGGCATCGATCCGGCGCAGGACCGCCGGATCGTCCAGGGTCACCGCCTCGTCAATCTGCAATGGACGCTCGTCGGCATCGTCGTCCGTGGTCGGATCGTCGCGGCGACCGGGCTCCTGGTCGGGGTCCTTGTAGCCGAAGAAGTCGCGCGCATCCATCGGTCAGGCGGCCACGCCCGCGGCCGCGATGGTGCGGCCGACGGCAATCAATGCCTCGACGTCATCGGGCGAGCGGGCCTCGGCGTAGATCCGCAGCAGCGCCTCGGTGCCCGAGAAGCGGATCAACAGCCACGAGCCGTCATCGCGGTGGAACTTGAAACCGTCCCCGGTGTCGAGCGCCTGGCGACGAATGACGGCATGCCCCGCCAGGTCGGTGGGTGACTCGTGCTCGAGTCGGGCCAGCGTGTCCGCCTTCACCGCCTCGTAGCCCTCGCGCGGGAAGCGGATGTCAACCCGGTTGTAGTAACTCGGTCCGGCCAGCGCCTGGAGCTCCGCCAGCACCTCGCTGGCGGCCTTCCCGCGGGAGAGCCACAGGTCGATCAGGAAGAGGCCCGAGGCAATCCCGTCGCGCTCGGGGATGTGCATCCCGAAGCCGAAGCCGCCGGACTCCTCGCCGCCGATCACCGCGCTGGTCTCGGTCATCTTGGGTCCCACGAACTTGAAGCCGACCCCGGTCTCGTGCGCCTGGGTGCCGAAGATCTCGGCCAGCCGCGGCACCATCGAGGTGCTCGTCACGGTGTAGACCGCCGGACCGATCTTCCCGCGCACCTCCAGCAGGTACCAGTACAGCAGGCCGTAGACCTGCAGCTGGTTGACGAAGACGCCCTGCTCGGTGGCCATTCCCACCCGATCGGCGTCGCCGTCGAGGGCGATCCCGATGTCCGCGCCCCAGCGCGGGATCTCGCCGAGCCACTCGTCGATGTTGGGGCGGATCGGCTCGGGGTTGACGCCACCGAAGAAGGGGTTGCGCTCGGTATGCAGCTCGCGGATGGTGAGGCGACCGCCACCCAACAGGCGGCTGAACCAGCCGGAGCCCGATCCGTAGAGCGGCTCGACCAGCACCCGACGGTCCGCGGCGCGAATTCTCTCCAGGTCCACGATCGCGGCGAGCTGATCGCGGAAGCGTGGATAGGCGTCAAAGGCCTCCACCAGTCCGCCAGCGACCGCGTCGTCGTACTCGCGCTGCAGGGGAAGCTCGGCCTCGGGATGGCGATCCATGGTCGCCTCGATGGCGGCCAGCATTTCCGGGGCCGCGGCGCCGCCGGTATCGGCCTTGACCTTGAAGCCATTGTCGGTCCACGGGTTGTGGCTGGCGGTGATCACGATCCCGGCTGCGGCGCCCAGCTCACGGGTGAAGAAGGAGCCGACCTGGGTGGGCACCGCCTCGGGCGGGGTGAGGCTGCGAATGTCATGCGCGGCGAGGACCTCGACGCATGCCCGCGCGAAATGCTCCGATGCAAAGCGCCGGTCGTGGCAGACCACAACCCCACGCTCGGCGGTCCCCTGGTCGAGCAGGTACTCGGCCACCCCGCGCGCGCACCGACGCACGTTGTGGAAGGTGTAGTCCTCGGCGATGGCGGCGCGCCAGCCGTCGGTCCCGAACTTGATCCTGGTCACTCGCCCTCCGGTGCCGGCTTGGCCCCATGGTAGCCATCGGCCTGCGCCGCTACCCGATCCAGCTCTGCCTGGAGCTCGGCGAGGCGCGGCTTGAGCGGCTCGCCCGGCCCGATTCGCAGCGGGGTGCCCTCGAACATGCGGAACCGAGCGAAGGGCAGGGGCACCACCTGGCGGTCCCAGCGGCGTCGCAGTCGGAACGAGGGGCTGACCGTCGCCGCCCACGGAACGATCGGCAGGCCGGATTCGCGCGCCAACAGCAACGCCCCGGGCTTGGCGGCCCGGTACGGCCCGAGCGGGCCGTCGCAGGCCAGCGCCAGGCTCCAGCCGGCTCGGCCGTAGCCGCCCATCGCACGCGCCAATCGCCCGGCCTCCGCACGGGCCTGTTCCGGCGGGAGTGCCACCACGCCCCCCTCCAGCCCTTCGATCATCCCGTTCATCACGATCCCCCGGAACCCGCGGGTCGAGAACGCCACGAAGCGCCGGTCCGATCGCAGGCGCCAGATGCCGGTGGCCTGCAGCAGGTTGGCCTCGTGCCAGACCGCCAGGATCGCCGGCTCCTGGATCACCGCCGGACCGCTCACCCGGATGGTGTAGGCCACGAAGCGGACGTACTTATTGAGCAGCCACCCCAGGAAGCGAGCCAGCGGCCGCAGGGCGAGGCGCTGTTCCTGGGCCGCGGCCGGGGGCGGAGCGCTGGCGGGTCGTTCTCGCTTGGGGGGCACGGCGTCTACAGGTACCGCTCGCCCACACGCGCGGCGATCTCATCGAGAACCGGCTTGATCTCCTCGGCCCGGTCACTTGCGCACACCAGCAGCGCATCGGGCGTGTCCACGATGATCACGTTGCGCAGGCCGACCGTTACCACCAGCCGCTCCCCGCCGTGGACCAGGATCTGATGCGAGTCGCGGTCCAGGTGTTGCCCCGAGGCAACCAGTTCGGCTCCGGACTGGGCGGTGAGCGCCTCGAGCAGGGCTGACCATGAGCCGATGTCACTCCAGCCCGCGTCGAGCGGCACCGCTGCCACCCGACCCTCGGCCGCCGCGGGCTCGGCGACGCCGGTGTCGATGGTGATTGCACCCATCGGTTCAATCAGGGCACGCACGTCGGACATCCAGCCCGGCACCCGGGGCAAGGTTGCCACCTGGTCGAGGGCCGCCGCAAGTTGTGGCTGAAAGCGCTCCAGCGCCTGCCGGTAGGCGTACACCCGCCACACGAAAACGCCCGCGTTCCACAGGTAGCCGCCCTCGTCGAGCATCGCGCGAGCGGTCGCCGCATCGGGCTTTTCGGTGAAGCGTTCGACCAGCGCGGTGGGCGAGGCGGGATGCAGCCGCTCGCCGAGCTTGAGGTACCCGTATCCGGTGGCCGGGTGTTTGGGCGTGACGCCCAGGGTCACCAGGTAGCCACGCTCCGCCGTCCGCGCGGCCTCGCGGAGTGCCTCCACGAAGGCCGGGTCATCCGCTACGAAATGGTCGGCTGGCAGGACCAGGCAGACCTCGTCACTCTCGCGACGGGCCAGGACAGTGGCGAGGCCGGCCGCCACCGCGGTCGACCGGGCAAGCGGCTCACCCAGGACGTTCTGCTCGGGGATCTGGGGTAACTGCGCGCGGGTCGCCGATACATGGGCCTGGCTGGTGATGACGTACACGTCATGCGGCTTCAGGAGCGACCCGAGCCTGGCTACCGTCTGCTGGAGCAGGCTCGTCTCCCCGGTGAGCGCCAGCAACTGCTTGGGCGTGCGCCGACGGGACAAGGGCCACAACCGGGTGCCGGAGCCTCCGGCCATTACCACTGCGAACATCAGGCGGCGCCTCCCTGAGCCTCAGTCTCGGCCTCGAGCCGCTCCCCCAGCTCCTGGGTGCGCCGATAGGCTGCCCAGACGGCGTCGGACAGAACGGTTCGCAGCCGTCCCTTCTCCAGTTCGTAGATCGCGGCGGCACTCGTCCCGCCGGGGGAGGTGACCAGGTTTCGCAACTGGGCGGGGTGAAGCGCGGATCGAGCGGCGTACTCGGCACTGCCGACCAGGGTCTCCGCCACCAGGTCATGCGCCAATTCGCGCGGGAAGCCAAGGTGCACGCCGGCATCCACCAGCGCCTCCATCACCACGAACAGGTAGGTGGGTCCGGTTCCGGAAAGCGCGGTGGCCATCGCCACGAACTCCTCGTCGGGTACCTCGGTTTCGCGTCCCAGGGCGCGCAGCACGCGACGGGCCATATCGCGCTGCGCAGCGCTGCACTCGGGGGCCGCGGCCCACACCGCGATCCCCTTGCGGATCTGGGCGGGGGTGTTGGGCATGGCGCGCACCACGGCGGCGTGACGCAGGCCCAGCGCCAGGGTGCGCAGGGTGGCGCCGGCCACGATCGAGAGCACGACCTGCTCATCGGTCAGGCCCGGGGCGAGTTCGCGCATGACCGATCCGAGCATCTGGGGCTTGACCGCCAGGACCACGATCTGCGCACCCTTGGCTGCCTCGGCATTGCGTCCCACGACCCGGATCCCGTGCGTGCGGGTGAGTGCCTCGCGCCGATCCTTGCGGGGGTGGCTCGCGACCAGGTGCTCCGGCGCGACGGCGGCGTCGGCCAGCAGGCCGCTGATCATGGCCTCGGCCATCACCCCGGCACCCACGATCCCGACCCGCAGTTCTCGTCGCGCGGTCATCGCGCCTGTTTCTCCTCCCCGCGCAGTGCTCGCGCGGCATCCACTTCGTCCGCCGGCGCGCCGCAGCGCTCCAGCAGGTCGATCGCGATCTGCGCCAGGCGCCGAGAGGTGGTCACGTCGCCGAGCTCCAGCTCGGCCCGGCCCATCCCCAGCGCGGCGAGCCCCTCTTCACGCTCCGCCCCAAGGTCTCGCCCCTCGCTGATCGCCTCGGCATAGTAGCGGCGCGCGCTGGCCGGGTCGCCGCCGGCCACCCGCACATCCCCGATCAGGCGCGCGGCTCGGGTGGCTTCCAGCTCCATCCCGGCCCGTTCGAAGTGCCATAGCGCCCGATGTCCCCACACGTCGGCCGGCCACCACCGGGCGGCTGCGACTGCCTGTTGCATGGCACTGGTGGCTGTCACTCCGGCGCGCTGATGATCCGATTCCGCCGCGGCGGCCAGATACGAGGTCGCCAGTTCGCCGCGACGCAGCGCCAATGGCAACGGTCCCAGGGCCGGCGTGGCGGCGGGGTCCGCGCCGCCGGTCCAGCGCCGAACCAGCTCCGTTGCGGCTCTCAGCCAGCCCCCCGGGCGCCCACCTGGCGACGGCTCGCCCCAGCGCACCGGAGCGCGGGTCATCAACCCACCCGCAGGCCGGCGTCCTCGCGCAGGGAGGCCGCCCGCTCGGTCCGTTCCCAGGGCAGGTCCAGGTCGTCCCGGCCGAAGTGGCCGTAGGCCGAGGTCGGGCGGTAGATCGGCCGCCGCAGGTCGAGTTCGCGGATGATCGCGCCCGGGCGCAGGTCGAACCGGTCGCCGACCATCGCCGCCAACTGGTCATCGGACACCACCCCGGTGCCGAAGGTCTCGACCCCGATCGCCAGCGGATGGGCAACCCCGATCGCGTACGCCAGCGAGACCTCGCAGCGTTGCGCCAATCCGGCGGCAACCAGGTTCTTGGCGACCCAGCGCGCCGCGTAGGCGCCGGATCGGTCCACCTTGGTCGGGTCCTTGCCGGAGAAGCTGCCCCCGCCGTGACGCGCCATCCCGCCGTAGGTGTCCACGATGATCTTGCGCCCCGACAGGCCGGAGTCCCCCATCGGTCCACCGATCACGAAGCGCCCGGTGGGATTGACCAGAATCCGGGTGCGCTCGTCCATCAACTCGGCCGGGACCGCCGCGCTAATCACCGCTTCGCGGATGCCGGCCGCGATTTCGTCGTGCTCGACCTCAGGCCCGTGCTGGGCACTGACCAGCACGGTATGGACCCGGACCGGACGGCCGTTGGCGTACTCGACCGTGACCTGGCTCTTGCCATCGGGCCGCAACCAGGGCAGGGTGCCGTCGCGACGGACCTGGGCCAGCCGTCGGGTCAGTCGGTGCGCGAGTTGGATCGGCATCGGCATCAGCTCGGGTGTCTCATCGGTGGCGTAGCCGAACATCATCCCCTGGTCGCCGGCACCCAGCTCATCGGGGTCAACCCCCTCGCGTGCCTCCAGGGCGTGGTCCACCCCCATCGCGATGTCGGGCGACTGCTCCTTGATCGAGGTCATCACCCCGCAGGTCTCCCAGTCGAAGCCCAGGTGCGGGTTGTCATAGCCGATCGAGCGCACCGTTGCGCGGGTCACGCTCGGGACGTCGCAATACGCGTCGGTGGTCAGTTCACCCAGCACCACCACCAGGCCGGTGGTGGCGGCCACCTCGATAGCGACCCGCGCGTCGGGGTCACGAGAGATGACGTCGTCGAGGACCGCATCGGCCACGGCGTCGCACAGCTTGTCGGGGTGACCCTCGGTCACCGATTCGGAGGTGAACAGGTAGTGCGCGTCGGCGATGGACATCAGGTGCAGGAGTGTAGCCGTCTCCACAAACCCCTTCCGCCGGGGCCGGTCACGGGCTAGGATGCCGACAACCTGATCCGAGCCCCACCGGACACGCGAGGAGAACCGATGCGTCCGCTGCCGACATTCAGCCTGATCCTGGTGATCGCCGTGGTCCTCACGGCCTGCGGGGGCGCGTCGCCGGCGGCCTCGACCGCTGGTGAGTCACAGGGAGGCGCGGCATCGCAGGATTCGCAGCCGTCCCAAGGTGGCGGTGGGGGCGGCGGTGCGAATGGTTCGATCACCTACCGGATCAGCGGAGACTACGAGGCCTCCGGGGAATTGCCCTTCCTCCCGGTGGGACTCAGTCTCTTCGATACCGTGAACAGCGGATGGGTGGCGTACTTCGTGGCCGACAACGGGAATGCATCGATCCTGCTCAACCTGCAGACCTCGGTCGCCGACGGACAGATCTTCTTGTTCAGCGCTTCGACCGTGCAGGTGACCGGAACGGCCGATCCCGGCTCGGGAACCGGATGCACGTTCAACGTGACGCGCAACGACGCCACCGGTTTGGCTGGGAGCTTGGATTGCTCGTCCGCTTTCGTGTCCGATGGCTCGGGGGCCCCCAAGCACGCCACGGTCCACGCCGAGTGGGACGCGCACCCATGAGGCATTGACGAAGACTGTATTGTCATGCGGTGGAGGGCTTCAGCGAGAACACGGGTCCGGGGGCAAGTAGCCGCTGGGGTTGCTTCCAGTTGGTCGGCGTGCTCGCGATGGCGCTGATAATGGTGGCGCTCGTTTTCGCCGGGCTAGTGACTTTCCAAGTCGGTCCGTTCGCGCCGATCGATCTCGGGAATGACCCAGACACCCTTGGCCCTGGGGGTGGCCCAGCTGCCGTGAGCGTCGTTCCCCCCATCTCCGACCGCACTTACGGCGGCGGGAGCACGCCGGCCTCGGTCGGCGGCGCGTTTGCCTTCAGCTCGTCGGTGTCGCTCAACACCCAGGCCAGCATCACTTCGGGCTACACCTGGCTCCAGTACGGGGACTCCGGGTCAGCCGCTCCGAGCGTGCTGATCACCTTCGACGAGGATTCGACCGGCGGGGTCTCCGTGGCGATGGGTCCCTGGATCGCCACAGGCACCGAGGAACAGTGCTCGTTCCAGGTGCAGGTGACCTTGGGCACGGTGTCCGGGCACGTGTCGTGCGCGGGGGTGGCGGCGTACAACTCCGACGACGGCTCTGTCGGCGTGGTCGACATCGAGCTCGACTTCACGGCCGACTCCTAGGCGACGCGAACGGGCCGCGACTCCAGTCGTTCGCCAGAGCCAGTCCCGGGAGAGCAAGCCAGGCCACACCCGCGAGCAACCCGATGCTGGAGGTGATGACCGCCGAGGGCGGCTCGGGCCGCGGCGTCCTACTCGTCCTCACCCATCCCCTCACCCATGTAGTCCTCGTAGTCTGGGTCCCCAGGCTGCGGCTCGTAGTCCCACATGTCCTCCGGGCTGGGTTCATACACCTTGTCCAGGTAGACGGGCGGCGGCGGCGGCGGAGGAGGAGCTGGCGGGCGGCTCATCGCGCCCCACAGGGCGGCGGCCAGCAGCGCGGCGCCGACCAGGCCGAAGAGGACGGGCGGGGTCGTCAGCACGCACGGCAGGATCTCATCGGCGGTAAAGCAGTCGTTCGCGAGTGTCAGTACCGGCAGGGAGAGCCACAGGATCCCGGTCGCAAGAAACCCGATGGTCGAGGTGATCACCGCCGAGAACGGCCCGGTGCGCGACGTCGCCCCCGCCTGCTGGCCGCCTAACGGATTGCCGGTCGATGCCTTACTCGTCGAAGAACTCCTTCCTGCCCTGCTCGATGTTCTTGAACGGATCGGAGGGCCCCCTGAAGAAGTCTGTCTTCTGCCCCTGCTGCTTATTGAAGTCTGGCAGCCCGGATGGGTTTTCGGGAGGAGGGGGCTCCGCTGGGCCGCTCATCGCGCCCCACAGGGCGGCGGCCAGCAGCGCGGCGCCGACCAGGCCGAAGAGGACGGGCGGGGTCGTCAGCACGCACGGCAGGATCTCGTCGGCGGTGAAGCAGTCGTTCGCCAGAGCCAGTCCCGGGAGAGCAAGCCAGGCCACACCCGCGAGCAACCCGATGCTGGAGGTGATGACCGCCGAGGGCGGCTCGGGCCGCGGCCCCTCGGTGTCGGCCGCGGCGGGTGGGGCCGTCCCCGCCTCCAGCAGGATGCGAAAGAGGGGTGTAACCAGCGCCAGGGTGACCGCCGCCAGGAAGTACCCGTCCGCCATCGCGCCAGCGGCCAGGATCCAGATCAGCCAAGCAACGGCGAGCGAGATCACCATCGCGATAATCCATCGCGGCAGGCTGCCGGCCGACGGGCGGATGGGCGGGACCGGCAGGCGCGGCAGCAGCAGGGTCAGGACTGGCCCCGCCACGAAGAGGCCTCCAACCAGGATCACGGCGGCCAAGAGGCTGGTCATGAGGCTGGCGAGGAAGGCCGCCAGCACCACGACCGCCACTGTCTGGCGCGCGAAGATCCTGGCGGCCGTGGGAGGAACGCCCGAGCCTGCCCGGGGGAGGTCCGCACGCAGGCGAGTCGGCCTCGGCCACAGTGCTGCGAGCCCCGCAATGAGGGCGGCTCCAATCACCAGGACGGGCCAGTAGATCCAGGCCGGGTCGGTCAGCCAGGGCTGGCTGCGCCCGTGGTTCGTCCAACTGAGCACCGGCGTGATGAGCCATGGCAGAGCGCCCGCCCAGAAGAAGACAAGGACCGCAGTCCCACCCGTCGTCACCGCGACGGAGGCGACCGACGGCGGGTCGCCGGGGGCCGTCCGAGACTTCGCCCACCGGCGGACGCGAAGTGGGATCTCGACCGCGAGGATCCACAGCAGGCCATAGCTGATTGCCCGGGCGGCGACGGGCACGGGCCACGGATCCCAGACCGCTGGCGGCACGAGCTCGTTCGCGATCGCGGCGGCAACCAGATCGGCGGGAATGAATGCCGCCAGAAACAGGACGCCGAGTGCTGGGCTGAAGGCTCCGATGCCCGCAGCGGCGAGCATGAAGAGGAGGGATTCGGAGTAGGCGTCGATGAACAATGTGCGTGTGATGACCTGCTCCGGTTGCACCACGACGCTCGCAATCCCGGCGGCGTGGGCCACCGACGCGACGATCGGGTAAGCGACGGCGAACAGCGCAAGCACGGCGAAGACCCTGATGGCGGCGGCGCCGAAGGTCGCGCCATCCTCCGACAGGGAGACAGCGAGGTCGGGCCGATATCGACTCAGCCAGCGAGCCGGCGCGGTCGCCAGGTGAAAGACCCTGGTGAGCATCCCGGTGCTCTGATCAGCGCGGTCGGGTCCGGTCATCCATCAACCTCCCTAGCAGTCTCGCGTTTGAGGAGCCACCGAACCCCCACGCCAAGCGATGCTCCATACGCCACGTGGCCGAGTCCCGAGATCACCAGAAACTCACGCAGGACCACCGTCGTCATGCCGAGCCAGCCGGGGTACAGGATCGACTGGATGAACTCCAGCGTCAATCCCCAAGCGATGCCGGCGAGCAGTGCCACGCGCCAGGTGCGGACGTGGCGGCCACCGAAGATGGCGTAGATCACGCCGAAGCTGCTGCCGTTGAGGAAATGAACAACAAAGCCTGCGGCCATCATCACCCCAAGGGGCGCATCCGCCCCGACCATGCCCAGCCCGAAGAGGCGGATGGCCTCGAATGGGTTGTACGGCGACGGGTCGAACGTCGAGAGCGTCGTGCGGACAAGGTCATACGCGAAGGTGGCAGCGAATCCGGCGAGCAAGCCAGCGCGCACAACGCGCCAGATTTCGCGGACCAGGGGGCGCGGCGCCCGACGGAGGACAACGATCAGGACGGTCAGGGGGACCAGGACCAGCGCGCCTTCAGCGATCGCGAGCGGGATCCCCGACAGGATGGTGGTGATGACGGCCAGCCCGCTGAAGCCGGCCGCCAGTCCGACGGTCGCGAAGGCCCACCGGCGAGTCATCGAATCAGGTCCCCGATTCCCAGGACTCCGCGTAGGCCGCCTGCTCAGCCGTCAGCGGGTCGATCCGGATCCCCATGGATACCAACTTGAGGCGGGCGACCTCGCGGTCGATGGCATCGGGGATGCCGTAGACCTGGGGCTCCAGACCGGCGGCGTTGGCACGCAGCCACTCCAGGCCCAGCGCCTGGTTGGCGAAGCTCATGTCCATCACCAGCGCCGGGTGCCCTTCGGCCGCGCCGAGGTTTACCAGGCGCCCATCGGCCAGCAGGTTGAGGCGCCGCCCGTCGGCCATCAGGTACTCGCGGGTGAACGGGCGCACCTCCCGGGACGCGGTTGACTGCGCCTCCAGTGCGCCCAGGTCGAACTCGTCGTTGAAGTGGCCGGCGTTGGCCAGGATCGCTCCGTCGCGCATCTTCGGAAAGTCGGCCGCGCCCCAGACGTGCAGGTTGCCGGTGGCGGCGATGAACAGATCCCCCACCGATGCGGCCTCGCCGGCGGTCGCCACCCGGTAGCCGTCCATGGCGGCTTCGAGGGCGCGGATCGGGTCCACCTCGACCACGGTCACGATGGCTCCCATCCCGGCGGCGCGAGTCGCGATCCCGCGCCCCACCCAACCGTAGCCGCCGATCACCACCTCTTTGCCGGCAAGCAGCACGTTCGTGGCCCGCAACACGCCGTCGATGGCGCTCTGCCCGGTCCCGTAGCGGTTGTCGAAGAGGTGCTTGGTGAGCGCCTCGTTGACTGCGACTACCGGGTAGCGCAGCTTGCCGGCGGCGGCCATCGCGCGCAGCCGGATCACGCCCGTCGTGGTCTCCTCGGTGCCGCCGACGACCTCGCCCAGCAGCTCCGTGCGCCGGGTGTGCAGCTCATTGACCAGGTCGGCCCCGTCGTCCATGGTCACGTGGGGACGGTGGTCGAGCGCGGCGTTGATGTGGGAGTAGTAGGAGTCGCGGTCCTCACCCTTGATGGCGTAGGTCGGGATGGCGTGGTGCACCACCAGCGCGGCGGCCACGTCGTCCTGGGTGGAGAGCGGGTTGCTGCTGCATAGCACCACGTCGGCGCCGCCCGCTTTCATGGCGATCACCAGGTTGGCGGTCTCGGCGGTCACGTGCAGGCAGGCGCTGATCCGCCAGCCGGCCAGCGGCCGCTCGGCGGCGAAGCGCTCGCGGATGCCGACCAGGACCGGCATCTGGCGCTCGGCCCACTCGATCTTGAGCGCGCCGGCATCGGCCAGGGCGCGGTCGCGGACGTCGCCGGCGGTCATCGATGGTGCGGAATCTGTCATCGGGGTCGGAGCCAGGTCATGCGGAGCGCCTCTCGTATCGGTCGCATCAAGCCCCAGCCACCGTCGCGGCGGTGGACCAGGCGTTCGGTCAGGTCGCGGTAGGTGCGGTAGCCCAGCCGGGCATAGGCGGCGACGGCCGGTGCGTTGCTGGCGTGCACATTGAGGGCCACGTCCGGCAGCCGGGTCAGCAATTCGGCGGTGACCGCGCTGGTCACCATCTTGGCGTAGTGGTTGCCGCGGTGTGCGGCCTCGGTCATCACGTTGCCCACCACCGCGATCCCCTCCCGCGGGTTGAGCACGTGCGTTCCCGCGGCGCTCACCAGGGCGCCTCCGACCCGCACGCCGTAGTACACCCCGTCCTCGAGGGTCGAGGCTGGGAACCCGGTCCGGAAGCCCAGCTGATACAGCCGATTCAGCTCTTCGAGGTCGCGCGCGCCGAGGCGCTGGACCGGGCCTGCGAAAGGCACGAACCGATCCCGATCCACCGCCATTCGGAGCATGGCCAGCGGGAGCTCCGAGTCATAGAGCTCACCGATGGCCGCGGCATGCTCCTCGGTGGCCTGCAGGTAGGCGTCGCGGGGACGGAGCGCAGATGCAAGGATGGCGCGGCATCCGTCGGGGTCGCCCATCAGGAAGAGTGGTTGGGGGACGAGGCCCTCGTGATGCATCGCCAGCGCCACCGGCGTGCCATCACCTGCGAAGGCCAGCGCCCAGGCGGCGCGCTCGCGGGCAGGGCCGTCAAGGTCACCGATGGCGTACGCGGCGTACAGGCGATCGGTGCGCAGGAAGGTGGCGATCTGCTCGCGGTCGGCCACGCTGCGCACGCGGTAGTCGGACCGCGCGGTCGCGGTCATGGGTGCCGCGGCCACCTCAGTAGGCCAGCAGGGTGTGGATCGAGAACTCGGCCAGCCGGTCGCGGCCCTGCAGCGCGCTCAGCTCGACCATGAACGAGAGGCCGGCGATCTCCCCGCCCAGGCGCTGCACCAGCTGAATGGTGCCCAGCACCGTGCCGCCGGTGGCCAGCAGGTCGTCCACGATCAGGACCCGCTGCCCGGGCTGGATCGCGTCGCGATGGATCTCCAGGGTGGCGGTGCCGTATTCCAGGTCGTATTCGACCTCGATCGTGTCGGCGGGCAGCTTGCCGAGCTTGCGGACCGGGACGAAGCCGGCGCCCAGCCGATCGGCCAGCGGGGCGGCAAAGATGAATCCGCGCGACTCCATCCCCACCACCAGGTCGATCCGGTCGCCCTTGACCGCCTCGGCCATCCGGTCGATCACCTCGCGGAAGGCGGCCGGGTCCTTGAG
>JBKJYH010000128.1:0-4682 GCA_046715765.1 Candidatus Limnocylindria bacterium | reverse complement strand
CTTCGAGCAGCACCTCGGCGTCACGCGACGCTCCGGCCGCGGCCTCGCCGAAGAATTGGAGTTGTGGCTCGGTCTCGAGCACCAGGCGCTGGAGGGTCCAGTCGCCGCCGCGCTCGACCTTGGTCGGAATCCCCGGCAGCGGGATGAGGCTCCCGAACTGCCCGCCGCCACCGGCGAACTCGAAGGCGGTGACGTAGTGCTCGATGCCGTCGTGATAGGCGGCCAGGGTCGAGGTGCGCAGCAGGTTGACCGCACCGTTCGGCCCGATCAGTCCCCCGCAAGCCAGGGTGGGTGCGGCCACGGCCATGAGGAGCCCGGCGGCGGCGAGGGGAGCTGTGACGAGACGGCGCATGGGAGGGAACCTCCTGGTGCTCGGGGTCCGGCTCAGTGATGCCGGCTGGTTGTCCGTCAGGACGAGCCCAGCGCTGGGATGGTTCCGCGCGAAGTCCACCTCGCGCGCTCTGGCCAGCGCACGGCAGCGTGACCCTCGGTGGTGTAGCTGGAGTCCACGATGTCGGTGAGCACGCTGGTGGCCAGGATCCGCGCAAGCAGGCATGATCCCGCCGTCTTACATCACACGAGGATCAAGTGATATCATCGCCCGATGATCCGGACCCAGATCTCGTTCGACGCGGACCAGTTCGAGGACCTGCAGCGGGGCGCTCGTGATGCAGGCGTGTCGATGGCCGCCTATGTCCGGCAGGCGGTGGACGCGAAGTTGGCCGCGCATCGCGGTGAACGAGACCGGCTCAACGCCCTAGCGCTCTCCGCCGTCGGTCGCCTCCGCGGCGGGCTTGGCGAGCGGGTCGGCGCCGATCACGACCGATATCTCGACGAGGCCTACGGGGAATGGTGATCTTCGTCGACACGTCGGCAGTGCTCCCGTTGTTGAACGCCAATGACCCGGATCATTCGTCCGCCAATGACGTGCTGCGTCGCCATCTCGATTCCGCTCGGCTCATCACCCACAACTACGTCGTCGTCGAGACGACCGCCCTGGTGCAGCGACGTTTTGGGATGCGGGGTGTCCGATTGTTCGTGGAGCGACTGCTGCCGAGAATCGAGGTGTTCTGGATCGACCGGGCGCGGCACGACCGTGCCATGGCCTCGTTGCTCGCCGGTGGACGACGGGGCATCTCATTCGTCGACGCGGTCAGTTTCGACCTGATGCGGGAGCTCGGGATGCAGGATGCCTTCGCCTACGACAACGACTTCGGCCGGGAGGGGTTCACGCTGCTCGCGTAGGCCAGCGGGTGCCCGATGCGGGTCGGCAGGACTAGGATTCGAGCGTGATCGGCGCCTGGTTGATCGTCATGGATGCCACACTGAGTCTGCTGGTCCTGCCGCTCTTCTTCGGGGTACAGGCGTCCTATCCGGCCAGCTACCCACTGTGGGTGCTTGGCGTGCGGCCCATCTTTCTCGTGGTGCCGGCGTTAGGCGGCGTGGCCGCCGGCCTGGGGCTGGTGCGTGGCCATCGGTGGGGCAGGCGTGCCTCACAGTTGTATGCCGGGATCATCACCATCGCAGGCGCGGCGGCCATCCTCGGCTCGGTCATCGGGAACATCGAGCTGCGGGAACTGGCAGCAGCGGTGTGCGGCCCGACGGTGATTGTCGGCTCAGGGATTCTCGACGTGGCGATCGGTGGGTTACTGCTCTGGACGCTGCGCGGCGCGGCGGGCCGCTAGCGGAAGAGGCGCTGCTGCTTGCTGAGGTCGAAGCGCTCCGGCTCGGCGATCACCGCATCGAGGGGCTGGATCCGGCGCGCCACCACGTTGAGCACCTCGCCCTCGACCTGCAGCACCCCGTCGATGACCAGCATCGGGTGCCGGTGCAGGATGGCCCGATGCGCCGTGTATACCTCCGGCCGAACCGTGACGTTGATCATGCCGGTCTCGTCCTCGAGCGCGATGAACACGAAGTTCTTGGCGGTCATGGGGTGCTGGATGCTGACCGCCACCCCGGCCAGGCGCAGGCGAGACCGGTCCCGGCGCTTGCCCGCCTCGACGACGGGCAGCGTGCCGCGCGCCGCGAGCCGCTCCCGGAAGAGTTCCACAGGGTGGGCCGTCGGCGAGAGGCCCGACTCGCGGTAGTCGGCCGCCACGCGCTCGGCCAGGGTCATCGGCGGTAGGGTCGCGCCCAGCGCCAGCTGGGCGTCATCGGTCAGGCCCAGCGCGGGACGCGCGGGGTCGGCGTCGGCCAGGGTGGTGCGCAGCTGCCAGAGCAGTTCGCGGCGGGGCGCATCGGTCCAGTCGAAGGCACCGACCGCGACCAGCCGCTCCACCACCTGCTCGCCGGCTCCGGTGCGGGCCACGAAGTCGCGCACGCTTGCGTACGGACCGATGCCTCGCTCACGCTCGATGGCGATCCGCATCGCGTCGTCGATCCCCTTCACCTGGCGCAGTCCGAGGCGCAGCGCGAAGTCACGCGCTGGCTCACCCGAAGTACCGATCCGCTCGGTGTCGTGCTCCCAGGTCGAGCGGTTGACGTCGATCGGCAGCACCGTCACCCCGTGGCGCTTGGCGTCCCCGATCAGGACTGCCGGTGAGTAGAAGCCCAGCGGCTGGTTGTTGAGCAGCCCGGCCAGGTAGTGGACCGGGTAGTGGAGCTTGAGCCAGGCGGTGTCGTAGGTGATCTTGGCGAAGGCCGCGGCATGAGCCCGCGCGAAGCCGAACTCGGCGAAGGCGCTGCAGCGTCGGAAGAGCTCCTCGCCGTCGGGTTCGGTCAGGCCGGTGCGCATGGCGCCGTGGACGAACCGGTCGCGTTCGGCCTGCATCCTGGCGTGGCTGCGGTGCGAGCCCATCGCCTTGCGGAAGATGTCGGCCTCGGTCGCGCTGTAGCCGCACACCGCGATCGCGATCTGCATCACCTGCTCCTGGTACAGGATCACGCCCAGGGTGTCGGCCAGGATCGGCTCCAGGCTGGGATGGGCGTAGACCACTGGCTCGAGGCCGGCGCGGCGGCGCAGGTAGGGATGCACCGCGTTGCCCTGGATCGGGCCGGGCCGGATGATCGCCACCTGGACCACCAGGTCCTCGAAACGCTCCGGCCGGGCCTTGGGCAGGGCCTGCATCTGGGCGCGGCTCTCCACCTGGAAGAGGCCCACCGTGTCGGCCGCGCGGATGATGGCGAAGACCGCGGGATCGTCATGGGGGAGGTGGTCCAGGTCCGGGCGAGAGGCGGTGTCGCGCTCCACCCGGTCGAGAGTGTCGCTGACCGCGCCCAGGGTGCGCAGCGAGAGCAGGTCGATCTTGACCAGTCCCAGCGCCTCGATGTCCTCCTTGTCGTACTGGCTCACCACCCGGTCGACCATGGTCGCGCGCTCAATCGGGACCAGGTCGATCAGCGGGGAGCGGGTGATCAGCATCCCACCGACATGGATCCCCAGGTGGCGCGGGAAGCCGTCGATCTCCGCGCACAGGGTGAGCAGCCACTCCCAGCGGTTGCGCGGCGGAAGGTGAGTGGCGTGGGGAGCGTGGAGGGCGTCATCCGCGTGATAAGTAGGGGTAATCGGCGTGCACCGAACCGCCTCCTCCGGCGCCGTGTGATGAGCAGGGGTTATCAAGTCGCGCGGGACGGCGCGCTCCGGTGCATGACCATTACCAGGACTTATCAACGGCACCACGCTCGGGCGGCGGCGCTCCTCGATCGGCATTCCGCTCTCCGGATCCACGCGGACGGGGCCATCGAGCACGCCTGACTCCCCGGCGTAGCGCTTCTGCTGCCAGCCCTCGTGGCGAACCGAGATCATCGAGCTGTCCAGCACGCTCGGTCGGCGCGGCGGGGTCCAGCCGCTCTCGCTGTACGGCCGCCCATCATGGTCGCTGGCCGCGGCCCGGGCACGCGCCTCGGCATCGGCCAGGTCCGGTCGCAACGCGGGGCCAGCCCGGGGTCCGGCATCGGACCCGGCCCGGGGTCCGGCATCGGGCCTGGCCGGCTGAGGCAACCCCTCCGGATCGCTGGTCAACTCGTCGAAAAGCCACCCAAAGGAGCCGTCGGCGGCCAGGTCGCGGGCAACATCGGTCGCGTCGCGCGTGTCGAGCGCCTTGGCCACCCGATCGGCCAGTTCCGCCGGGAAGCCGAGCGCCTTGGCCACCTCGCGCACGGCGGATCGGGCCCGGTACGTGATCACGGTGCAGACCATCGCCGCGTGATCGGCGCCGTAGCGGCCGTAGAGGTACTGGATCACCTCCTCACGACGGTTGACGTCGAAGTCGATGTCGATATCGGGCAGCGAGCGCGCCTCGTTGATGAAGCGCTCGAAGAGGAGCTTGTGCTCGATCGGGTCGACCTTGGTGATGCCGAGGCAGTAGGCCACGATGGAGTCGCCGGCGCTCCCCCGCCCCTGGCCGATGATGCCGTTCGTCCGCGCGAACTCCATGAGATCCCACACGATCAAAAAGAACTCGGACAGGTTGGTGCGGTCGATGACGTCGAGCTCGTGCGCCAGCTGGCTGAGCGCGCGCTTGGTAACCGGCTGGTAACGGCGCAGCAAGCCGGCGTGTGCAAGCTGGTACAGATATGAGAACGCGGTCTCCCCCTCCGGCACGCTGAAGCCCGGAAACCGATAGCGCTCGAAGCCGAGCTCCAGCCGGCACCGCTGCCCGATGGCCGCGCTGTGCGCCATCCCCGCCTCCCAGGCCTGGCGGCTGCGCTCGTCGGGCAGGCTCTCGCCGATGCGGGCC
>JBKJYH010000127.1:0-17150 GCA_046715765.1 Candidatus Limnocylindria bacterium | reverse complement strand
GACCCCGATCGTCGCGGTCAACCTGTGGTACGACGTCGGCAGCAAGCACGAGCGCCGCGGCAAGACGGGCTTCGCCCTCCTGTTCGAGCACATGATGTTCCAGGGCTCGGCCAACGTGGCCAAGGGCGAGCACTTCAGCCGGGTGCAGGGCGCGGGCGGAACGAACAACGCCAGCACCTGGCTGGATCGGACCAACTATTACGAGATCATGCCCGCCCATCACCTGGAAACCGCCCTGTGGCTGGAGGCGGACCGCCTCGCCGGCCTCCTGCCGGCGATGACCCAGGAGAAGCTCGACAACCAGCGCGAAGTGGTCAAGAACGAGCGCCGCTGGTCGGTTGACAACCAGCCATACGGGACCTGGGACGAGAAGCTCCAGGGGTTGCTCTTCCCGCCCGGCCACGGTTATCACCACTCCACCATCGGATCAATGGAGGACCTCAACGCAGCCTCCCTGACCGATGTCAGCGAGTTCTTTGCCAGCTACTACGCCCCCAACAACGCCGCGCTGACCATCGCCGGCGACTTCGAGCCTGCCACCGCAATCGAGATGGTCGAGCGTCACTTCGGTCCGATACCCACCAACCCCGATCTCCCGCCCGCGCCCGACCTGAGCATCGCGCCCCGGCTTGGCAGTGAGGTCCGCGAGACGGTGCTTGACCGGGTCCCGCTGGCGCGGGTCTACCTTGCCTATCGGGCCCCGGTGTTCGGGACGACCGAGTTCGACGCGCTCGAAGTGGCCGCCGACGTGCTCGGCTCGGGCCGTGCCTCGCGCCTGTATGCCCACCTCGTCCGCGAGCGCCAGCTTGCGCAGGACGTGGCGGTCTACCTGTTCCCGTTCGTTGGCGGCGCGGCCATCTTTGCGGCCTGGGCCACCGCACAGCAGGGGATCGACCCGGCCGATCTCGAGGCGGCGCTCCTCGGAGAGATTGATGACCTGATCGCTGATGGTCCATCCGACAGCGAGTTGGAGCGGGTGCGCAACATGCACGCCGCGGCAGTCGAGAGCAGCCTGGAACGGCTGGGCGAGCGCGCTGATCGCCTGTCGATGTACACCTGCCTCTTCGATCAGCCGGAGCGCGTTGTGGACGAGGTCGCCCGCTATGTGGCTGCGGACGCAGGGCGGGTGCACGCAGCCGCGGCGGACCGCCTGGGAGCCGACAACCGAGTGGTGCTCACCTACCTCCCGATGGAGGAGGGCTGAGTTGACCGACCCGTCCGCCGCCCCACGCCCCGGCACGCCGCGCCCATATCACTTTCCCTCCTTCGAGCGGCGGGCGCTGGCAAACGGGTTGACCGTCTGGCTGGTGCCGATCGAGGGCGCCGCCCTATGCAATGCGCACTTCCTGGCGGACGCCGGCGCGGCCGCCGAGGACGAGATCCACGCCGGGGTGGCTGCCTTGACTGCGCGGCTGCTGGTCACCGGCACCCGGCGCCTCGACGCCAGCGCGTTCGCCGAGGCGACTGAGCGGCTCGGGATCGGGGTCGGCAGCGAGTCAAGCTGGGACAGCTCGCGGGCCGCTTTCGAGGCACTTCCGGCCCACCTCGAGGCGGGGCTCGGCCTGCTGGCCGAGATGCTCCGTGAACCGCGCCTGGATCCGGGCGAGTTCCGCCGCCTGAAGGCCGAGCGGCTGGCTGACATCCTGCAGGCTCACGCCGAGCCGGGCCGGCTCGCCGACGAGGTGTTCGTGGGACAGGTGTTTGACCCGGAGACGCCCTATCGGCGGGTCTCGGCCGGCACGCGCGAGTCGGTGGGTCGCCTGGAGCTCGACGACGTGCGCGCCTTCCACGCCGCCCAGGTCCTGCCTGGGCGCTCACACCTGGTGATTGCCGGCGCGATCTCCCCGGATGCGGTGATGCGCCGGGTCGAGGCGGAGTTCGGCGACTGGGCCGGGACGGGGGCCGGCCATCGGGAGTTCGCCCCGCGCGCCGCCGGTGGTCGACGGGTGGTGATCGTGGATCGTCCCGGATCGGTCCAGACCGAACTGCGGATCGGGCATCTCGGGATCGACCGCTACCACCCGCGCTACTTCGCGGCGCTGGTGATGGGCGCGGTGCTCGGCGGAGTCTTCAACAGCCGCCTCAACACCCGACTGCGCGAGGAACTGGGCTTCACCTACGGCGCGTCGGCCGGCTTCGATCCGCGACGCTTCGCCGGCCCACTGCGAGCGGCCGCCGCGGTCCAGACCGAGGTCACCGCACCGGCCATCAGCGAAATGGTCTCACTGATCGAGGCGATGCGCGACGACGAGCCGACCGAGACCGAGCTGCGGCAGGTCCGAGACTTCCTGGTGGGCGTCTTCCCGTTGCGCTTCGAGACGACGGCCGGAGTGGCTGCGGCGCTCGAGCCGGTCGCCGTCTACGGACTTCCCGACGCGTGGTGGACCACCTATCGCACCCACCTCGAAGCAGTGACGGCGGCCGATGTCCGCGCGGCGGCCGAGGCGCTGATCCACCCGGACCAACTGGTGGTCGTGGCGGTCGGCGATGCCGAGGCCATCCGGCCGGCCATCGAAGCGGGTGGGTTGGCACCCATCGAGCTGGTGGCCGTGGAGAACGCCCAGCATTCGGGGACCGCCACCTAGGCCTGGGGCTCGACCAACTCCAGCGCCGCGAGCAGCCGCCGATTCTCGTCCGGCGCGCGGGCGGTGATCCGCAGCCACTCGACCAGCGGCCCGCCCGGATAGCTGCGCACCACCAGCCCGTCGACAGCCAGCCGGTCGGCCGTCGCCTGCGCGGCGCCACCCGGCGGACGAGTCAAGATGAAGTTAGTGAGCGAGGGCAGCACCAGCCATCCGGCCGCGTCCAGCGTCGCAGCCAGCCGCGCCCGCTCCCCGACCAGCAGCGCGTGCCGAGCGAAGGCCGCGGCCGGGTCCGACAGGGCAGCCACTGCCAGCGCCTCACTCGGACCGCCGATTGAGAGCGGCAACCGGGCGAGGTCGAAGCGTGGCGCGAGGGCCACCGGAACCTGCAGGTAGCCGACCCGGGCGCCGGCCAGCCCGTAGGCCTTCGCCAGCGAGCGCAGGATCAACAGGTTTGGCAACTCGTCCTGGAGGGGAAGCAGGCTGGTGGATTCGGGCGCAACTCGCAGCGTTGCCTCGGCGAACTCCTGGTAGACCGCATCAACCACGACGATGCCTGCCAGGCCGTCGGCCAGCCGTCGAATTTCGTCGGCTGAATAGGCGTCACCGGTCGGGTTGTTGGGCGAGCACAGCCAGGTCAGCCGAGCACCGGTCCGTTCGGCCTCGGCGCGGAGTTGCTCAACCGGCTGGCGGGTCCCCGGATCCTCCCGCATCACGCTGATCACGCCCGCTCCAGCCAGGCGAGCCTCGACCTCGAACATGCCGAAGGTGGGAGTCGGGATGAGCACCCGGTCGCCCGGCCCGACGACGCTGGTCGTGATCAGCCGGATCAGCTCGTCCGCTCCGGCACCGGGAATGATCCGCTCGGGGTGGCCGCCCGTGACAGCGGCCAGCGCCGCGCGCAACCGCCGATACCCCGGATCCCCGTACTCAACTACCCGGGCGGCTGGATAGTCGGCCAGCGCAGCCGCGACGGCGGGCAGCGGGCCACCGCCGAGCGTGTTCAAGTCGAAGCGGACGACGCGCTCGACGTCGATCCGCGCCGCCGCAGCTACCTCGTCGTCGCTCGGCTCGTTGGGATAGCCGACACCAACGTCGGCGAGGCGCAGGAGCGGGCCGGGGGCGTCGCTCAAGCGCGTGCCGCCCGGACCCGGGCGCGCACTCTGGCCCGTTCCAGTCTGCGCCGCGCGGTTGCCAGGCGACGGCCGGGATCGCCCCGCAGTCGACGTCGATCGAGCGCATCGGGGTGATCGCCGCGCGCGATCTCAGCCAGCAGCGCCGAGGCCCGCTCCAGCTGGCCGGCCTCGGTGAGCAGCTGCACGGCGGAGTACCACCCCGCAGGTGACGCGATCGGTTCGGCCAACGCCCGTTCCAGCAGTTCCGCTGCGCGTCCGGTGTTCCGTGCCCGCCGATGGGCGGCGATGGCCGCCCGCACGTCGGCGGCGGCCGGCGTCATGCCCAGTGCTTCGAGGTAGTTGAGGAGCAGTTCGGCCGCCTCGGCCCGATCGTCGGGCGGACCGCGGCGGACCCGTGCGTCCCGGAACGCGCCGAGCAGGGCTCGCAGTTCCCGGGCGAGCCAGCGATGCGCGGCGCTGCCGAGCGGCGTGCGCGCCTCGATGGCGCGCAGGAAGCCGACGCCGCGCAGGTACTCCCCCGCGGCCAGGTACGCACCCCGCAGATCCGCGTCCACCAGGGTCTGATGCGAGGCGTCGAGCTCGACCAGGCGCTCGACGGTGCCGAGCCAATCGTCGATCCTGCCGCGCTCGCGATAGATGCCGGCCGCCTCGCGCAGCCAGTACCGTTCACGGTGGGCGCGCCAATCCTCCCCGTCGATGTAGGTCTGGGTGATGTATGCGAGCTGGGCGACCGGGCCGGCACGGAACACCTCGGTCGGCACCCGGAAGCCGCGCACCGTATGGGTCGACGGGTCGTGCCAGCGACTCGGCTCGGTTGGTGTGCGGCGGACGCGCGGGCGCGCCCCGCCGAGCGATTCATCGCCGGTCAGCGGCCAGGCCACCATCTCGGCACTGCCTCGTTCCAGGGCCCGGTCGTAATGAAGGCGGCGCAGCGAGTCTCGCAACTCGGTCCATGCCCGGTTGAGGAGGGCGGTCCGCCGGGTGGACTCGGCATCTGCCGGGCTGCGGTCGGGGTGGTGGCGCATCACTGCCTCGCGGAATGCAACGCGCAACTCGATGGCGCTGGCGGACGGGTCTGCACCGAGCACCGCGTAGAAATCGCGGAGCTCGCTCCGGGCACTGGCCTGGGTGGCGGTCGCCATCCGGCGGAGTCTACCGCCAGCCTTTCGTTATGCTGGTCGGAATGGTCGACGCCCCGCGCCCTCCCGGCTCCCGACCCGGCTACCTGCTGATCATCGGTGGCGCCGAGGAGAAGCTGCGCCAGCGACAGATCCTGTCGCGTTTCGTGGCCCTGGCCGGAGGGGCTGAGGCGCGGGTGGCAGTGATCTCCACGGCCTCGTCGCTGGGTGACGAAGCGACCGAGCTGTACCAGTCGCTCTTCCGTCAACTGGGAGTGGTCGACGTCCGCGGACTGCGCCCCCTGACCCGCGCCGAAGCCGACGATCCCGTACGCGTCGCGGCGGTGACCGACGCGACTGCCATCTTCATGACGGGAGGCAACCAGCTGCGTCTAGCCAGCGTGATCGGCGGGACCTCGCTCGGGAGGGCCATCCTGGACCGCCACCGCCACGGCGCGCTGGTGGCGGGCACCAGTGCCGGCGCCTCGGCCCTGGGCACCCACATGGTCGCCTTCGGCACCGCCGGCAGCACGCCCAAGCAGCGGATGACCCAGATGAGTGCCGGCCTGGGACTGTTGCCGGGCGTGATCATCGACCAGCACTTCGAGCAGCGGAATCGGCTCGGTCGCCTGCTGGCGCTGGTCGCCCAGTCGCCCTCGCTGCTGGGGATCGGGGTGGACGAGGATACGGCCGCGCTGATCGGGCCATCCGGCATCCTGGAGGTGCTGGGCAAGGGCTCGGTCACGATCCTGGACCCGGGACGCCTGCAGACCGATGCCTACGAGGTCAAACGCCACAAGCCGATCATGGTCAGCGGCGTGCTGCTCCACTCGCTGCCGGGCGGGTATCGGTTCGACATTCGGCGCCGTCGGTTGCTCGCGCCGGTCCGCCCGGTATCAGCCAGCGAACGCGAACTCGCCCACGTGGTGGCCGCCAGCGAGCGCACCCGTCGCCTGATCCGGCGGATCGCGGCCGAGGGGGCCGATGACACCACGGTCGAGCGCTCGCAGCGACGCGCCCTGCGCGCTCGTCGCGACGCCGAGGCGAGCGAATGACGACCACCGCCATGCCGACCGACGGGGCGCGCCCGCGGGGCAGCCTGCGGATCCTCGAAACGCGGGTCTACCGCGGGCCGAACTACTGGAGCTACGACCCGACCATCAAGTTGGTGGTCGACCTCGGGGTGATGGAGGCGTTCCCGACCAACTCCATCCCCAACTTCGTCGACGGGCTGCTGGGAGTGCTCCCCGGCATTGGCAATCACTCGTGCTCCACCGGCCGACGTGGCGGGTTCGTGGACCGGCTGCGTGAGGGAACCTGGCTCGGCCACGTGGCCGAGCACGTGGCCCTCCAACTCCAACGCGACGCTGGCACCGAGGTGGGGCGCGGCAAGACGCGCGGCACCGGTGAACCGGGCCGCTACCACGTGGTCTTCTCGTACGCAGACGAGACGGTCGGACTGGCAGCCGGGCGCCTGGCCGTGCGCCTGGTTAACCACCTGGTCGAGCCCGAGCCCGATTTCGACGGCGCCGTCGAGTTCGAGAAGCTGGTGCGCCTCGCCGAACGGGCCGCCTTCGGCCCCTCGACCCAGGCCATCCTGGACGAGGCCGGCCTGCGCGACATTCCGTGGATCAGGCTCAACCAAGCGAGCCTGGTGCAGCTCGGCCACGGGATTCACCAGAAGCGGATCAGGGCCACCATGACCAGCCAGACGGCGGCGCTGGCGGTCGACATCGCGTCGGACAAGAAGCTCACCAACCAGCTGCTGGCCGCAATCGGCGTGCCGGTCCCGCGAGCCGAGGTGGTTGGCTCGGCTGACGAGGCGGCCGATGCCGCGCTCCGGATCGGGTACCCGGTGGCGGTGAAACCGCTCGACGGCAACCACGGCCGCGGGGTGATCCTCAACCTGGCCGATGCCGACGCCGTGCGTGCGGGATACGTCGTGGCACGCTCCGAGTCGCGGCAGGGTGGGGTGGTGGTCGAGAGTTTCCTGGTCGGCAACGACTACCGCTGCCTGGTGATCGGCGGCAAGCTGCGCGCGGTTGCCCAGCGCGTGCCGGCCCATGTTGACGGCGATGCCACGCACACCCTGGCCGAACTGGTCGAGATCACCAACGCTGATCCGCGGCGCGGGATCGGGCACGAGAAGGTGCTCACCCGGATCAACCTCGATGCCGAGTCGGAGGCCTATGCCGCCGAGCAGGGATACGCGATGACCGACCGCCCGCCAGCAGCAGCGCGCGT
Source organism: Candidatus Limnocylindria bacterium (assembly GCA_046715765.1). Lineage (GTDB taxonomy): Bacteria > Chloroflexota > Limnocylindria > QHBO01 > QHBO01 > JBKJYH01. The sequence continues at coordinate 10,070 of JBKJYH010000127.1, read as the reverse complement.
CTTCCTGAAGCGCACCGGCAACATGAGCACTGGCGGGATCAGTATCGATCGGACCGACGAGATCCACCCCGAGAACGCGGAGATCGCGGAGCAGGCTGCGCGGGTGGTGGGCCTCGACATCGCCGGGATCGACCTCATCTGCCCCGATATCAGCGTGCCGGTGGCCGAGACCGGTGGCGGGATCGTGGAGGTCAACGCGGCGCCGGGCTTCCGGATGCACACCCATCCGACTGAAGGGGAAGCCCAGTACGTGGCCAAGCCGGTGATCGACCTGCTCTTCCCGCCCGGAACGGCGGCACGCATCCCGATCGTGGCGGTCACCGGCAGCAACGGCAAGACCACCACGGTGCGGATGATCGCCCACATCCTCAAGGGGATGGGGCACAAGGTGGGGATGACCAGCACCGATGGGATCTACGTCGACAGTCGCCTGGTGCGCCGGGGCGACATGAGCGGTCCCAAGTCCGCCTCCACCGTGCTGCAGCACCCCGCCGTTGACTTCGCGGTCTTCGAGGTCGCGCGCGGCGGGATCCTGCGCGAGGGGCTCGGCTATCAGCGAAACGACGTGGCGGTCGTGCTCAACGTGACGGGCGACCACCTCGGCCTGGGCGGGATCACCTCGCTCCGCCAACTGGCCGCGGTCAAGCAGGTGCTGGTCGAGGCCGTGCCGCGCGACGGGACCGCGGTGCTGAACGCCGACGACCCCCGGGTGGCGGCGATGGCCTCACATTGCGGCGGATCGGTCATCTACTTCAGCCTGGACCCCGATCACGAGATCCTGCGCCGCCAGGCTTCACGCGGCCGTCGATCGGTCACCGTCGAACCGGGACGCAATGGCGAGATGATCGTGCTGCGCCAGGGCCGTAAGAGCATGCCCCTGGTCTGGACCCACCTCCTGCCATCGACATTCGAGGGGCGCGCCCGGATGAACGTGGCCAACGCGCTCGCCGCCGCCGCCGCCGCGTGGGCCAGCGGCGCCCACCTGCACGACATCCGACAGGGGCTGCGCACGTTCACCACGTCATACTTCATGGCCCCCGGCCGCCTCAACCTGTTCGAGTTGGACGGCTTCCGGGTGATCGTGGATTACGCCCACAACCCGCCGGCGGTCCAGGCGCTGGGCGAATTCGTCGACCAACTCGCGGCTCCGGGTCCCGCCGGTGGGCGCCCCATGGTGATCGGCCGCCGGATCGGGGTGATGGCCACCGCCGGCGATCGTCGCGACGAGGATATCGTCGAACTCGGCCGGGTGGCCGCCCGCTACTTTGACCACGTGGTCGCCCGCGAGGACGTCAATCTGCGCGGCCGGCCGGCGGGCAGCGCCGCGGCGCTGATCGAGCAGGGGGTCCGTGAGGCGATGGCCGGCGGAGCGCGCTGCACCGGGGTCGAGACCGTGCTCGACGAGATGGACGCGACCCGCCACGCGCTGGACCTTGCCAGCGAAGGGGACCTGGTGGTGGTCTGCGTGGATCATCCGAATGCGGTCTGGAAGGAGCTCCAGGGACGGCGCCACGGCGGCTCCGGATCGGTGACCGGGGTGGAAATCGGACCGGACCTGGCAGCCGACCCAGACGGCATGGCGGGCGAGTACTAGCCCTGCGGGTCGGCCCTCGCCAGCAGGGCGGTGACGCGTTCGGGGCTGACCCTGGCAAAGCCCGCGCCGACCAGCCAGTCGGTGATCTGGGAGCGTTCGACATGGGTCATCACCGCGACCACGTCGCCGGCCGCCGATCGGGAGAGCAGCGCCTCCATCGAGGCGAGTTCGGTGGGGTACGCCTCAACATCACCGGGGTAGCCGGCCTCGCGTGCCCCTGCACGCAGGATCTCGTTCATGGCGTGCAGGTCTCTGCCGCGCAGGTAGTGTCGCTTCTCGCAGATCACCAACTCGTCGGCGCGCGCGCCGGCGAGGCGCCCGATCTGATGCAGCATCTCATCGGTTCGGTCGCCTGCCGTGCCGACGGCCAGCCGCAGGGCGCCACGCCGAACACCCGACCCGACCAGCGCCTCGCACACCTCCAGCAGTGCGCTCAGTCCCGCCTCGTTATGGGCGAAGTCCACGATCGCCAGCACGCCCACCCGCTCCCATAGGGCTAGTCGCCCAGGGTTGCTGCTGTCGTCGCGCCCGAAGGAACGCAGACCGGCGGCAATGTGGGATGCCGCGATGCCCAGCGCGTCGGCTGCCGCGGCAGCGGCGAGGGCGTTCGCGATGTTGTACCGGGCGCGACCGCCAACCGTGATCGGCACCTCCGAAGCACGCACCAGGCGCACCGACGGCTGCCCAGAGCGTTCGAGGACCAGCCAGCCGCGTCGCAGGACCGCCGCGCGACCGCCTTGTGCGAGCGTCTGCCCAACCGCGGGGTCGTGGGGGTCGAGGCTGAACGGGTAGGCGCGGGCCCGCGTGGCGCGACGCATCCCCCAGACTCGTGGGTCCTGGGCGTTGAGCACCGCCCAGCCAGTCCGTCGGGTGATCCGCACCACCGCCGCCTTGACCTCGGCGAGTTCGTCGAGGGTGTCGATCCCCTGCAAGCCGAGGTGATCGGCGCTGATGTTGGTGACCACCGACACGTCGTTGGCCCGATGCCCGATCCCGCGCAGCAGGATCCCACCGCGCGCTGTCTCGAGCACCGCCAGGCTGATGCCAGGGTCGGCCAGGACCCGACCGGCACCCCCGAACCCGGTCCAGTCCCCCGCCTCGACCAGCTCGCCGCCAAGGTAGATCCCGTCCGAGTTGGTCATCCCCACCCGGTGCCCGGCCGCGGCCGCGATGTGTGCGACGAGGCGGGTGGTGGTGCTCTTGCCGTTGGTACCCGTGATCGCGACGACCGGGAATCGCGGCGACGGCAGCGCGGGGTGCGATCCGGGAGCGACGGTGCGGAGTGCCGGCAACTCATGCTCAAGGCTGCTCTGACCAGTGGCAATCCGGGCGGCGGCCTCACCGATAGCCTGGTCGAGGGTCCGGCGCCGCCACGGAAAGGCAATCGCCGCGCGCCGGCCATCTGCCGAGCGACGCGTTGTGAGCCTCGGGGGCGGGAGCTGCAGCGCGCTGCGGATCTGGCGCAGCGCCTCACCCGCAGCGGAGGCCGCCGCGTCGGCGGCACCCGGTCCCCCGGCTCCGAACTCGAGCTTCACGGCCGGCACTCGGAAGAACCGATTGGCGCCGTCCAGGACGCGCAGTTCGAGCAGTTCGACCGGGGCCGTCGAGCGTGGGTCGAGCGGCATGGCCGGCAGTATACTCACGCGCCCATGGCCCTCCCGGTGCGGCTCCAGGCCGCCGTCGCCGCCCGACAGCCCCGCCTGCTGGCCGAGCTGGAGACGCTCGTCAACATTGATTGCGGGTCGTATACGCCCGTCGGAGTGAACCGGGTCGCCGACCACGTCGCCGGCTGGCTGGTCGAACTGGGCGCCACGGTCATGCGGCTGCCCCACGCTTCGGCCGCGGACGAGGCGCAGCTCGGCGACATGCTGGTGGGGCGGATTGACGGGGAAGGGCCTCGCCTGCTGCTGATCGGGCACATGGACACCGTCTTCGACCCCGGAACCGCCGGCCAGCGCCCATACCGCGTGGACGGGTCACTGGCACATGGCCCCGGGGTCACCGACATGAAGGCCGGGCTGCTTGCCGGGTTGCACGCGATCGCCGCGCTCCACGCTATCGGGATTCGGCCCGCGGTGACGTTCGTGGCGAATCCTGACGAGGAGATCGGGTCGCCATTCTCCACGCCGTTCATCCGTTCGCTGGCAGCCGAGCACGACGCCGCCTTCGTGCTGGAGTGCGCGCGAGCCAACGGCGACATCGTCAGTGCGCGCAAGGGAATTGCCGACTATCGGATCACCCTCGCCGGCCGCGCGGCCCACGCGGGGGTGGAGCCAGAGAAGGGCCGCAGCGCGATTCTCGCCGCGGCCCACCAGGTGCTCGCCCTGCACGCGCTCAACGGCCGCTGGCCGACGGTGACTGTCAACGCCGGGGTGATCAGCGGCGGCACGCGACCCAACGTGGTAGCCGAGGAGTGCCGGATCGAGGTGGACCTGCGCGCGGCGACGGCGGCGGGCTTCGAGGCGGCCGAGGCCGAACTCACCCGAATTGCCAGCCACCCGGTGGTCGAGGGCGTCCAGGGCGAGGTGACCAAGATCGCAGGCCACCCACCGATGGAGAAGTCAGCGGCCGGCGCGCGACTGGCCGACCTGGCGATCGCGATCGCCGCCGAGATCGGATTCGAGTTGCGCGATGCGGCGACCGGCGGTGCTGGCGACGCCAATACCACCGCGGCCGCAGGGCTGCCGACCCTGGATGGGTTGGGGCCGATCGGCGGCGACGACCATTCGGTGGACGAATGGCTCGACCTTGACAGCGTCTTGCCACGCACGACGCTGCTGGCCGCGCTGATCGCCCGTGCCGCCGAAGCGCGGTAGGTCCAGCGCAAGGCCTAGTCCGATGTCGACCGATCCTGGTCCGGGAGGAGCGGTTGCAGGCTGACCGAGAAGCTCTCGAGTTGTGCGGCCCAGTCATATGCGAGCGTGACCCCCGCGAGCCCGGCGTCGATCGAAGGCTCTGGACGCGGTGGCGCTCCAGCGACCACCAGAGCCTCGTCGTAGACCGCCAGGATCTGGTGGGCCGTTACCGCCTCCACGACGCCGCAGCGCTGGTTGGTCCAGTGGCCAGGGCCGCCCCAGCTCTCTGACAGGACGCCAATCGGCCACGCGACGTCGTCAACGTCCACCGCGGGTCGGTACTGTGGGTCGACCCTGATGGAGCGCTCGACACAGACCTCGAATCGGGATGCGAGGTACGGGCGCGGGGTCGACTCCGCCCACATCGCCTCCGGTAGTGCGGCTTCGAGGTCGGACAGCACGGCGAGCAACGCCTCAAACTGCGCGAGTTCCGGCGTCTCCTCGACGGTCGTCATGTAAACGTTTCGCGTGACCGTCGCCTTTCGGTCACCGTCCCACACCACAATGGCGTGGCCGGCGCCGGTCAACAGGGGGCTCTCGCCGAACCGAAAGATCGGCTCGAGGGTGCGATCACCCGTGAACAGGCTCGTCTCCAGCATGGTCGTCAGTAGCCAGTCAACGCCTTCCAGCGTCAACTGCCGAACCTCCAGCAGGCTGTAGCCAGACTCCGAAACGTTCCGGGTTTCGATCACGCGGCCGTCGGCGAGGACGGTGACGTATCGCGCGGCAAAGGACGGACCCAGATCCCCCCAGGCGAGGCGAGCGACCACGAGCAGTCCGTCGGCATCCCGCGAAGGCAGCGCCGACGCGCTCGGAGTGAGGGAGGCTGGTTCGGACCCAGACGGCCGCGAGGCCGGAGAGGTGGCGTCGGGAGAAGGGCTGACCAGGGGCGACGCGCAGGAAACCGCAATCATCACGATTGCGAGGGCTGCGATGGCACGCAGCATCGGCAGTTCTCCCCGTCTGGCGCCCGGCCGAGCTACGCGACCGCGCTACGGCTCGACTGCTGCCACGATACTGCGGGACGTCATCGGCCGCCAGTGCCGGGGCACTGGATCGTGCCGGTCATATGCCGGGGACCCGTTGCTCGGCGCGGCGCAGGCACTCTGATCGCGGTGATCGTGGGACGGCACGCTAGAATCGGCTTCCCGTGAACGACGCGTTTCGCCATCGCACCCAGGTCCAGGTTCGCCTGGGCGACCTCGACCCCTTCGGCCACGTCAACAACGCGGTGATCGCCACATACGTGGAGCAGGGGCGGGTCCTGTACCTGCGCGACGTGCTGGGCACCGGCGCCGACCCGGTCAGCATGCCCTTCATCCTCGCCATGCTCAAGATCGACTACCTCGCCCAGACCCTCTTCGACGACCCGGTCGAGGTCACCACCCGGGTCGACTGGATCGGCCGCAGCAGCGTCCACATGTCGCACCTGCTCACCGGTCGCGAAGGTCGCGAACTGGCGCGATCCGAGGCCGTCCTGGTCGCATTCGACTACGAGGCGGAGCGCCCGACGCCGGTCTCGGACCCCTGGCGCGCGGCGATGGCCGCGTACGAAGGTCGGCCACTCGAGCGGCCCACCGAGCCCGGATGACCGATCCGCAGCGCTTCGACCTGCTGATCCTGGGCGGGGGGATGAGCTACGTGGGGGCCATCCGGGCCGCGCAGCTGGGCATGCAGGTGGCCATCGTCGAGCGCGACCGGCTGGGCGGCACCTGCCTGAACCGCGGCTGCATTCCGTCGAAGGCCCTGCTCGAGACCGCGGACCTGCTGCATCGGGTGACCGAGCAGGGTGCCGAGTTCGGCCTGACCGGCACAGCGGATGTGGGACTCGACTATCCCGCCCTCGGTAAGCGCCGCGACGCGGTGGTGGACAAGCACGTCAAGGGCGTCGAGTTCCTGCTGAAGAAGAACAAGGTGACCGTGCTGCGCGGCAACGGCGTCCTGACCGGGCCGACCTCGGTCCGCGTCTCCGGCGGCGAATCCGGCGACCTCGAGGCCAGCGCCACCGACGTGCTGCTGGCCACCGGCTCGGCGCCTCGGACCCTGCCCGGGCTGGAGATCGACGGGGTGCGGATCATCACCAGCGACGAGGCGCTGCGACGCGACGATGCGCCGAAGAGCGTGACGATCGTGGGAGCCGGCGCGATCGGCGTCGAGTGGGCCAGCATGTACCGCGACTTCGGCGCGGAGGTGACGCTGGTCGAGTACCTGGATCGGATCGTTCCGCTCGAGGACGCTGACGTGAGCAAGGAGCTGGGCCGCGTCTTCCGGAAGCGCGGGATCGCGATCCACGCGGGGTCCACCATCGACCCGGCCAGCATCAGCCGAACCTCCGATGGCCTGCGCTACACGGTCGCCGCACGCGAGGGGGAGGCTCGAACCGAGATGGCCAGCGAAGTCATCCTGGTCGCCGTCGGCCGTCGCCCACTGACCGAGGGGATCGGGCTGGAGGGCATCAGCGGCCTCGCCACGGAGCGCGGCTACCTAACGGTGGACGGGCACATGCGCACCGGCGTCCCGCACCTGTGGGCCATGGGAGACATCGTGCCCGGCTACGCGCTGGCGCACGTGGCCAGCCACGAGGCGGTGGTGGCGGTCGAGACGATGGCCGGGCTCGACCCCGATCCGGTGCGGATGGACCTCATGCCGCGGGTGACCTTCTGTCGGCCCCAGATCGCCAGCGTCGGGATGACCGAGGCCGAGGCCGGTGCGGCCGGCCACCAGGTCAAGATTGGCTCCTTCCCGTTCCGAGCTCTCGGCAAGGCCACCATCGTGGGCGAGGTGGACGGCTTCGCCAAGCTGGTCACCGACGCCGCCAACGGCCTGCTGCTGGGGGCCCACATCATCGGGCCGCACGCGGGAGACCTCCTCGCCGAACCGGTCTTTGCGCGACTGGTGGAGGGCACCGCGGCCGAGATCGGGATGTCGGTGCATGCGCATCCCACCCTCACCGAAGTGCTGGCCGAGGCCGCCCTGGCGGTCGACGGCGCCGCCATCCACGTTTAGGAGAAGGGCATTGGCCAAGCCGCCACCCGCCGACCAGCCGCGACACGCCGCGCTCGGCCTGAGCGACGACGAGGTGCTTGGCATGTACCGCACCATGCTGCTGGCGCGCGCCGTGGATGAGCGAATGTGGCTCATGCAGCGGGCCGGCAAGATCGCGTTCATCATCAGCGGCCAGGGCCACGAAGGCGCGCAGGTCGGGATCACCTGGCCGATGCGCAAGCGCCACGACTGGCTGGCGCCCTATTACCGCTCCATCGCATCGGTCCTGACCTTCGGGATGAGTGCCGAGGACATCATCACCGCCCACCTGGCCAAGGGGGACGACGTGAGTTCGGGAGGACGCCAGATGCCGGGCCACTACGGTGGGGCGCGCTACAACATCGTCAGCCTCTCGTCGCCGGTCGGGACCCAGGTACTCCACGCGGTCGGAGTCGCGATGGGCGCGTGGGTCCGCGGCGACGAGGTGGTGGCGATGACCTCCTTCGGCGAGGGGACTGCCAACCAGGGTGAGATCCACGAGGCCATGAACTTCGCCGGCGTGCACAACCTGCCGGTGATCTTCGTGTGCGAGAACAACGGGTACGCCATCAGCGTGCCACTCGATCGCCAGGTGGCGGGCGGCTCGGTCGCGGCGCGGGCGGAGGGCTACGGCTTTCCCGGGATCACGGTCAACGGCGACGACCCGCTGGCCTGCTACGCGGCGGCGCGCGAAGCCCACGACCGCGCGCGACGCGGCGAGGGGCCGACCCTGATCGAAGCCCGGGTGGTGCGTCTCACCAGCCACTCGTCCGACGACGACCAGCGCCGCTACCGCGACCCGGCCGACGTCGAGTCGCTCAAGGGCCAGGACCCGATCCCCCACTTCGCGACGACCTTGCGCGAGGCCGGAGTGCTCGACGACACGCTCGAGGCGCAATTGCGGGCCGAGATCAAGGCCGAGATCAACCAGGCCAGCCAGGACGCCGAGGCGCGACCCGACCCGGACCCGGCCACCGCCGAACGGCACGTGTACGCCGCCGAGGTGACCTTCTGATGGCCGAGCTGAACATCTTGGAGGCGATCCGGGCGGCGATGGACGAGGAGCTGGAGCGCGATCCGAACGTGATGGTCCTGGGCGAGGATGTCGGCCGCAAGGGCGGCGTCTTCGGCGCCACTGACGGGCTCTGGGCCAAGCACGGCGACCGGCGAGTGCTGGACACGCCGCTGACCGAGGGGATGATCGCCGGCGCCGCGATGGGCGCGGCCCTGTACGGCCTGCGTCCGATCGCCGAGATGCAGTTCGCGGATTTCGTGTACCCCGCCTTCAACCAGATCGTGAGCGAGATCAGCCGGCTGCACTACCGGTCCAACGGGACCTTCAGCCTGCCGATGGTGATCCGGATGCCATACGGCGGCGGCGTCCATGGTGCGCTGTATCACAGCCAGAGCAACGAGGCTTACTTCACCTCCACGGTGGGACTCAAGGTGGTGGCCCCGGGCACCCCGGCCGATGCCAAGGGCCTGCTCAAATCGGCCGTACGCGACCCGGACCCGGTCATGTTCTTCGAACACAAGAAGACCTACCGACTCTTCAAGGCGGAGGTGCCCGATGGCGACCACCTAGTGCCGATCGGTCCGGCCGCGGTGGTGCGCCCCGGCAAGCACCTCTCGATCTTCTGCTACGGGTACATGCGCCACTGCGCGCTCGAGGCGGCCGAGACCCTCGCTCGTGAGGACGGGATCGAGGCCGAGATCGTTGATCTGCGCACCCTGCGCCCGCTCGATACCGGAACCGTGCTGGGCTCCGTACGCAAGACTGCCCGAGCGCTGGTCATCCACGAGGCGAACCGATTCGGCGGCTTCGGCGCCGAGGTGGCCGCGACCATTGCCGAGGCGGCATTCGAGGACCTCGACGCACCCGTCACCCGGCTCGCAGGCCCCGAGGTGCCGGGCGTACCGTTCCACCACAACCTCGAGGATTGGTTCATGCTCAACCCGGCCAAGATCGTCGAGGCGGCTCGGCGCTTGGCTGCCTACTGATCGGGTACCCTGAGGCTTCGCATGGCAACCACCATCAAGATGCCGCAACTCGGTGAGTCGGTCACCGAGGGCACCATCGAGCGCTGGCTGGTCAAGGAGGGCGACATCGTCGCCCAGTACGACCCGCTCTTCGAGGTTGTCACCGACAAGGTCAACGCCGAGGTCCCCGCAGAGGTGGCCGGCACCGTTACCAAGATCATCGTCGGCGACGGTCAGACGGTGAAGGTCGGCACGCCCCTGGCCGAGATCGAGACCGGGGCGGTCGACGCCGAGGTCCCGGCTCCGGCTCCCGCCCCTGCCGCAGCGCCTGAACCCGCCGTGGCAGCGCCCGAGCAAGTGCCCTTGGCCGCCGTCACCCCGCAGCCGCCTCCCGCGCCTGAACCCGTTGCCACGCCTGAACCGGCGGCCGCCTTGCCGTCTGCGCCCAATACGGACGGAACTACGCGCATGACGCCCGCGGTGCGGCGCCTGGTGCGCGAGCACGGGATCGATATCGCGACGTTGCGCGGAAGCGGCGCCGCTGGACGCGTCACCCGCGAGGACGTGCTGGCCTTTGTCGCGGCCGGAGCCGTCCCGGGCACTGCCGAGAACCCGGT